>DATMZL010000412.1:0-6849 GCA_035607075.1 Polyangia bacterium | reverse complement strand
ATGGCCGGCGATGATGTTGATGCTCGCGGCTTGGTTCGCGGCGACGGCGACGGTCGCGACGGGCGACGTTCAGGCGGTCGTCGACAAGTGGCTGGCGGCGCAGAACGCGGGCGATCTCGCGGCATACGACAAGCTGTTCGCGGCGCGGTTCACCGGCGTGCGTCGTTCGGGGCCGCGCACGGTGCGCTTCGACCGCACCGGCTGGATGCGCGATCGTGGGCGCATGTTCAAGAAGCCGATGACGGTCGGCATCAGCGACGTCAAGGTCCGCGCCGGCGGTGCGACCGCACTCGTGTCCTTCAAGCAAACGTTCGCGCAGGGAAACTACAAGGACGAGGGCCCGAAAGAGCTGGTGATCGTGCGCGAGGCGGGCCTGCTCAAGATCACCAGCGAGAAGATGCTTCGCTCCGAGATCTTCGGCGCGCCCCTCCCCGCCGACGAGCGTTTCCGGTTCGTCGTATCGAACGCCCTGCTGCTGTCGGCGTCGCCCGACGAGGATTGGGCGACAGGCCCTTTCACGTACCGGGATGACGACGGCATCGACGCAGACTACGCGGCGCGCGGCGTGGACATGCGCAAGCTGCCGGCCGAGTTCGCGCGCTGGCAAGGCCGGCCGGTCCGGCTGGTGACGACGAAAGGGGCGGCCTGCCTGACGAAGGTGACGGGGTTTCGGTTGATGTCGCGCTTCGAAGCGCACCCGTCGCAGACCGAGGAGTGGAAGGCGATGAAGCCCGCCGACGCGGGCCGCGAGGCCTGGGAGCTCGGCACGAAGGCGCTGGTCGCCGACGTCGAAAAGAAGTGCGAGGACGCGTTCTGGGGGCAACCGGCGGCGCAGGCCGCCGCCGAGATCGATGCGGGGGCGACGCCCGACGCCGCGCTGAAGGCGCGGGCGCTCGCCGAGGCGCGCAAGACGAGCGCCTGGAAGGAGATCCAGGAGGCGTACCGCGATTCGCCGAAGCCGGGCATCAAGTACTGGGACCAATCCGACGGCGAGCCGAACATCAAAAGCTTTCGCGCCCGGCGCGCGGGCAAGGACATCACGCTGGTTTCCGTGCAGGTCGGCGTGTGGGACGGTTGCGAAGCGTTCCAGGGCGACCTGCTGGCGATCTACGAGGTGAGCGGCGGCAAGTTGATCAAGCGCAACACCCCGGGGAAGCTGGCTGCGTTCGTCGTCGGCGCGGTCGACAGCGACGGGGACGGCAACTCCGAGCTGCTGATCCTCCCGAATTCGAGAGACACGAACGACGAGAAGGGGCGGCTGCTGCTGGACGACAAGGGCCTCTGGGACAAAGTCGAGATGGTCGAGCGCGTGTTCGCGTCCTGCCCCTGCTAGTCGCGACGCGCGGGCGTTCGATTTCCAACACGGCGCGGTGGAAGGTGGCGGCGGTCTGACGCGCGCCCGCGAGGCCGGACGCGAAAACGCGCACGACCACGCGGGAAGTGCGCAGGCACACGCGTTGCAATTTCGTGCGGGCAAGGAGATCACGATGAAAACCCCCGCCGCTTTGCTCGCTTTCGCCCTCGCCATCACCTCCCTCGCCGCTTGCGATCCGCAGAGCGGGGACGACGCCCTCGTCGGAACCTGGACGCGCCTGCGCACCGGTACCACCGAGATGCGCGACCAGTGGGCGTTCACGGCGGACGGCACGATGAAGTTCGACGAGAACAAGCCCGACGCGCGCGACGAGGAGGACCACGTCAGCGGGCCGTTCACGGCGTCGGACGGCGTCATCGTCGCCACGGTGACCAACACCCACGTGCCGGGCCGCGAGCGCGTCACGTTCACCTACTACGCGGGCAGCGTCTTCTCGTCGCACGCGCTGCGCGCGCCCGCCGGGCACGACGGGATCGTCGGCGTGTGGACGGAGATCGTGAAGCTCGAGAAGCTGGACGATCCGACCGCGCCGATCCAGGGCGCCAGCGCGACGCGCGAGTTCCGCGCCGACGGGACCTTCCACTGGGTGACGACGCCGTTCGACGGCAGCGAGGGCGACACGGTCGACGGCACCTGGGCCGCCGAGGGCGGCGATACGTTCCGCGCCACCGACCTGAGCGGCGTCCAGAACGTCATCAAGCTGGTCGACGGCGAGGCCCTGATTCCCGAGGGCTCCGTCTGGCAGAAGAACTGACCGGATCAGGCCGGTTTCCTGACCGGATTTTCGCGCGCGCCATAGACTACCCAGTCATGGCGCGCGCGTTCGTGTATCTGGCGCTGGTCGCGGCGGGCATGGCGGGCTGCGGCGGCAACCTGGGGGTGGCTCCCGACGGCGGCGCGGGCGGCAGCGCGGGCACGAACGGCCGCGGCGGAACGACCGGCGCCGGCGGGAGGTCCACCGCCGGGAGCACGGGAACCGCCGGCTCACCCTACATCGCTGATTACACCTGGGGCGGCGTCACGGTTCACGTCGCCCCGACGTCGACGGGTCCCAGCGGCCTCGTGCTGATGGTGAACGACCGGCGCACGCCCGACCAGGTCACGATCACCTCGTTTCCGGGCGCGACGAGGTGGTACCCGATCGATGGCGCCTATGCGAGCGCGACGTTCGGCTGCGTCTCGCCTGCCATCATCCAGGTCGAAATCAATACCTGCGATTACTACGCCTCGTCGACGCCGCCGCCGGGGTGCCTCAGGGTCAACTTCCACTCATACGGCGTGGGGGGCGACTTCGTCCAAGCGAACGGCGCGCATTGCCCGATCAACGCCGGCACCGCCACCATCAACGTGCCGCCGCCGGATCTCGCGGTCTCCGTCGACGGCGGGCCGCCGCCAGATCTAGCCATGGGCACATTCATGCTCGAATGTGCGGACAGCGGCGGGACGACGCTGCAACTGGCCGCCCAGTTCGCGATCCCCGTCCAGTCGTCGTTCCTGCTCTGCGCGAACAGCGACTAAAGGAGCGGTTCGTTGCACTCGGCGCGGACGACGTCGTCGAGCGTCTCGCGCCGAGACACCAGCGTCGCGTGGCCGTCCTCCCAGAACACTTGCGGCGCGCGTCCGATCGAGACGTAGTTCGAGCTCATCGCGGCGCCGTACGCGCCCGCGTCGTGCAGCACCAACAGATCGCCCAGCTCCGGGCGCGGCAATGGGCGCGGATCGAGCAGCTCGTGCTCGTCGCGCGTGAACACGTCGCCGCTCTCGCAGAGCGGCCCGGCGACGACGAACGGTTCTTCGGCGCGGCCGGCGCCGCGCCCGACGATCGAGATGTGGTGGTACGAACCGTACATCGCCGGCCGCACGAGATCGTTGAACCCGGCGTCGACCATGATGAACTTCTGGCCGGGGCCCTTGGCGTTGGTCTCCGTCTGCTTGATGTCCTTGACGCGGCAGACGAGCAGCCCCGCGCCCGCGACGGGATAGCGGCCTGGCTAGATCTCGACGCGAATCGGCCGGCGCGCCGCCGCCGCCAGGTGCGCCGCTGCCTCGACAAGCAGCTTGCGGAAACTGGAGAGGTCGTACGCGGGCGCACCCGGACGGTAGGGATGCGGGATGCCGCCGCCCAGGTTCACCGCCTCGACGTCGGGGAATTGCGGCAGCACGCCCGCGACCAGCTCGACGAGGCGGCGCAGGTTCTCGTCGAACTCGCGCACGTCGGGGCCGGTGCCGATGTGCGCGTGCATCTCGACGATCGGCAGCTTCGCCGTCTCGGCGCGCTCGCGTAGCGCGGTCAACGCCTGGTGCCAGATGCCGTGCTTGGACGACGGTCCGCCCGTGTCGCACGACTGCACGTGCCCGTGGCCGAAGCCCGGGTTCACGCGCACCGCGATCGGCCCGCCGTAGCCGGCGCCGCGCAGCTCGTCGATCATCGCCGGCGATCCGATGTTGGGCATCACGCCGTGCTCCAGCACCACGGTCAGCGCGTTGTCGCGCAGCACGTCGGCGGTCAGCATGACGACGGGCGGCCGTGCGCCCATCGCGAAGCCGGCACGTCGGGCGCGCAGCACCTCGTTGCCGCTGACGGCGTCGATCCACAGGCCGGCGGCGCGCACCGCCTCCAGGATCTTGCGGCACGAGTTCGCCTTCATCGCGTAGCGCGCCTGCAGCGCATCGCCGGCGGTCAGCGCCGCGATGTCCGCCAGCCGGCGCGCCAGCTCACGCCCGTCGTAGAGGAAGAACGGCGTGCCCACCTGATCGGCGAGGGCCGCGAGCGGATACGACGCGAGATCGAGGGACGGCATCGGGCCGGGATATATACCTCAATCCTCCAGCCGCTGGCGGGGCGGCGGGCAGAGCGCATCTCAGAATAGCTGCACACCCGCGCTTCGCGCGGGAGCAGCTAGCCGCTGGCGGGGTGGCGCGCGCTGCGGCGCCGTTCGACGAGCGTCGACGGTCGGCGCGGCAGCACCACCGTGAACGACGCGCCCGCGCCCGGGGTGCTGTGCACGGTGATGCGTCCGCCCAGCGCCTTGACCAGCTCGCTCGTGATCCAGAGGCCCAGCCCTGCGCCCGCGTACTGGCGCTCGTCGGCGGCGCGCTCGAAGCGGCGGAAGATCCGCTGCTGGTCAGCGGGCGAGATGCCGATGCCGTGATCGCGGACGGTGAACCGGATCACCTGCTCGTCGCCCTCGACGCCGATTTCGACCGGCGCACCCGCGCCGTACTTCAAGGCGTTGGCGACCAGGTTCGTCACGATCTGATCGATGCGCGCCGCATCCAGGACGCAGACGATAGGTTGATCGAGCCGCAGCGTCAGCGGACAGCCGGCCGCGGTGGCGTCGGGCTGGAAGCGCTGCACCACGTCGCGGACCAGCGCCGTGACGTCGACGTCGCCCAGCTCCAGCGAGAGGTGTCCGCCGGTCAGCTTCGACACGTCGAGCATGCTGTCGATCAACCCGGACAGCCGCCGCGCCTGGCGTGCGACCGCCGCGATTCGCTTCTGCTCGGAGGGTGGTACGTGCAGCGTCGATTCCGGCGCCGCCTCTAGAGGCAGCGTGCGCTCGATGGCTTCGATGTGGAGCAGCATCGACGTCAGCGGCGTGCGCAGCTCGTGCGCGGCGACGGCGAGAAACTCGTCGCGCGCCGCGACCGCCGCCTCCGATGCGCGCACGCGGGCGGCCGCGACGTCCTGGACGTCGGGCGGCGGCGTTTCACGGATGCGCAAGCGCCGATAAGTCGCAGACAGCGCGTAGACAAGCGACGTGACCACGACCGCCTGGGCCATCCAGCGCACCATCGCCGTCACGGGCTCGCCGCTCAGATGGAGGATCACGGCGCCGTGGATCACCAGCGTCACGCCACAGCCGATGGCGGCGCCCGGTAGATCGGGAAGGATTAGCGCCACCACGATCGGCAGCGCGAGGATCCAGTGGAACAGTGGGCTGCTCGCGCCGCCGGTCATCTGCGCGAGCGCGCCGTAGAGAACCGTCGACAGGATCGCGAGCGCGTTCAGGATGATCGGGACGCCGTGCGGTTCCACCCGGCGCAGCGCCAGGACTGTCACCACGACGGCGCCGGCCCACTCGAGGCGCACGATGAGCGGGCTCCAGCTGAAGTGGCCGAGCGCGTACACGTCGCTGGGCGCGAACAGCAGGATCAGCGCCGCGCACACGAACAGGATCCGCTCGCGCGCCTTCGAGGCGGACACGCGCGAACGCGGCCGCTTGTCGGCGGTCGGTGGCGTGTTACGGGGCAGAGCTTCCCGCGCGCTCATCGGGCGATCAGTTTAACGCCGGGAACCCTCCCAAGGTTCCCGTCTGAATTGCGTTGGGCTCCTCACGCGAATTGACTTCGCGGCGCGCCGACCTTTAGATGAACGAGCGTGCGGATCAATAACTGGAGCGCGGCGCTGACGGTGTCGGTGGTGCTGCTCGCGGGCGCCGGCGTCGCGCGCGCGGCCGACCCGAACGCGGAGAAAGCGCGGGCGCATTTCCAGCAGGGCGACACGTACTTCAAGCTCGACAAGTATGCGAATGCCCTACAGGAGTTCGAACAGGCGTACCTCGCCAAACAGGATCCGAGCTTTCTCTACAACATCGCCCAATGTCACCGGCTGATGGGCAACCGGGCGGACGCGATCCGGTTCTACAAGCGCTACATCACCGACGCGCCGAACGCGGCGAACCGGTCCGTCGCCGAGAAGCACATCCGTGACCTCGAAGCGGCGCTGGACGCGGAGCAGCTGACGGGGGCGCGGCCGGCGTCGCCTGCGCCTGCGCCCGCGATGCCGGCGCCGCAGCCAGCGGCGCCGCCGCCTGTCGCTCCGCTGGACGCGCGGCCGCCGCCGCCCGCATCCGACACTGTGCTCACAGCGCCGCCATCGCCACCCTCGCCAGCCGACGAGCATCCGTTTTACACTAAGTGGTGGTTCTGGACGGCTGTGGGCGGTGTCGTTGTTGTTAGCGGATTGCTTCTGGCGGTGTTCTTGAATCGCGACCCGTCCTGCCCGACCGGAAGAAGCTGTCAATGAAGCGCTGGCAGAAAATCGGACTCGTGGCGGCGGCGGTGATTGTGCCGGCGCTGTCGTGCGGGCAGCGATCGCTCGTGCTGATCGACGTCAGAGCGAGCAGCGACTTCACCAATCCGACGGTGTTGCTCGGCGTCGGGATGTCGCTGACCGCGAACGACGACGTGACGACGCGCTTCTCGAACGTCCGTTTGCGGACGGATGGGGCGTTTCAGATCGGGATGTACTTGCCGTCCGACATGAACGGGACGGTGACGTTCAAAGCGAGCGTCGACAACGGCCACTGCACGCTGGGCATGGGAACGACGTCGGTCACCGGCGTCCAGTCGGGCGAGACGACGAAGCCGATCGATCTCATCATCATCCCGACGCCCGAGTGCACGCCGATCACCGACGGTGGCGCGGGCATGACCGGCACGGCGGGCACGGGCGGCGTGACGGGCGCCGG
>DATMZL010001388.1:0-4401 GCA_035607075.1 Polyangia bacterium | reverse complement strand
CGCCGGCGTCGAATCCTGCCGCGCGATCGCTGAGGAACCGCCGCTGGCCAGCGGCGCCGTGTCGACCGATTCGACCTCCGCGGGAACGGCGGGCACCGGGCCGGGCGCGGGCTGCGCGGCCATCGCCGCGACGGAAGCCCGCGTCGGTATCGCGACGGATCCACCGACCGTCCCCATCGGCGCCGACATGGCGGCCGGCATGCTGGGCATCGTCGGACGATCTCCGATTCCCGCGACTGCCCCTCCGTTCGAGGACGGCCGGTCGGTGATCGCAGCGGTGGTGCGCTCGCCGCGCAACGCGAGCTTGTAGTCGCCGATCTGGACTTCGTCGCCGTCGCGGAGCGGCGTCGGCGTCGCGATCTTCGCGCCGTTCACGCGCACGCCGGTGAAGCTGGCGAGATCCTCGATGTAGAGCGCGCCGTTCTGGCGGACCAGGCGCGCGTGGCGCCGTGACACGTTGCGTTCCGTCAGCCGGATCGTATTGCCTTCGAGACGACCGATGGTGATCTCGTCCCGCGCGAGCGGAACCACCGTCGTCTTACCTTCATCGTCCTCGATCGTCAGCTTGAACACGGCAGAGATCCGGCGGACTTACGACTTTATCCGTCGCCGCGCAGAGGGTCAATGCTCCCTCTCAGGCAGCGCCTTACTTGATCAGGATCAAGGATGCGGCGATGACCAGCGCCATGCCGATGATGAAGGCGGCAACGACGATGGCGACCGCGACGTTGCGGTTCTCGTGGATCTCGCGCCGCAAGTTGTACGGCGTGATGAGCTCCCACAAGTAGTACCCGATGATCAGCAGGACGATGCCCGAAAGCCCGAAAAGGGCGGCGTCGAGCATGAGGCGCCACAACGGGGCGGGTTGCATCGGGACGGACGGACCAGCTTGCAGGAGTGCGGCGGGTACTGCAGCGAGCAGTGCGGGCATGTGGGCTCCCCTTAGAGGCTTCGCAGCTCGGGATAAGTCGTCATCACGTCGGTCTCGGTCATCGAGTCGTTCGCATCGGCCGGCGTCCAGATCACCTCGAGACCGAGCAGGCCGTTCCCGGGAACCCCGCCCAGCTCCGCCAGCACCGCGGCGAGCTCGTCCGCTGTCGAGACCGCGCGGAACTTCTCCAGCGGCGTGCGCGTCGCGACGACCAGCGTCACGACGATCAACTCGAGCGCTTCCTTCCCCTCCTCGGCGGGCGCGTCCGAGCGCGCGAAGCGGCCGTCGGCGACGCGCACGCGCTCGACCTGGAAGCGTGCCCGTTCGGCCATCGCCGCCGCGTTCATCGCGGTCTCGGCGTTGGTCAACGTCATCGGGCCCCGCCCGTCGGCCAGCGCGTAGCGAATCGAGTCCTTGTTGCGGAGAAGCTCGAGCGCGGACTGCTGCAGCATTGCGGCCAGGCCCGCTTCGGTGGACGTGTCACCCTGCGCCGCGAACACGGCCAGCCGGTCCTGAATGCTGCGCGCGGATCGCCCGAGGGCGAGCTGCAGCTTGTAGAGAAAGGCGCGGCCCTGCAGCACCAGGCTGTCGTCGTTGCCGCCCGAATTACCGAACAGCGACGCGATCGAGCCGCCTTGTCCACCCTGCCGGCTGCGGCGGACGGCCCGCATCACCATGGCGGCGCCGACGCCGACCATGAGCAGGACGAACAGCGTGCCGAGCAGCCCGACGCCGCCGTGTCCGTAGCCGTACCCGCCACCCCAGCCCCAGCCCGGCACGACGATGAAATGCGAACCGCTTCCACTGCCGTACGTGTTGCGGTTGTCGCGGCTGTCGGAGTAGCTGGGCGCGGCACGGAAGCCCGGCCGTCCGCTGAAGCTGCCGCCCGAACGCGGACCGGCCAGCGCGAGCGTCGGCAAGAAGATCACCGCAGCAAGCACGAGCGCTGCGAACCAACGAGCCGCGCGACGAATGGTCATGACGGGCGAAAGTGTACCAATTGAGTCGGCACCCTCAAAGGGTCCCGGGCCCCCCGCGATGGTACGCGGCGAGCAAAGCTCGCCGGCTCCCCACGCGAAATCGCGGGTTTCACACACGGGCGCGGCGGCGGTGCTTGGACAGCTCTTCGAAATATTGCCGCAGCGGCGGCAGCGCTTCGACGAGCCGCCGGAAGTACTCGCGCCCGAGGAACATGATCGTCGTGCGCGACAGCGTTCGAACGGTCGCGGTGGTCGGCTTGTCGCCGAGCAGCGACATCTCGCCGAAGACCTCGCCGGCGCCGAGCTTCGCGACCGTCTTGTCGCGCCCGGCTGGATCCTTGGCCAGGACCTCGACCTCGCCGAACATGATGACGAACAGGCCCTGGCCCGCGTCGCCCTCGCGGATGATCACCGTTCCGGGCTCGAGGTCGTGGCCCTCGAAGCGCTTCAGCAGCTCCATTTGCTGCTGGTGATCGAACGGCTTGAACAGCGGCGAGCTCGCGAGCAGGTTCTTGAGCAGGCGCTCGCGCGCGAAGCGATCCAGGCGCTCGGCCAGCACCGGCACCTCGGCGACCAGCCGGGCGACGGCGGCGCGGTCCACCTCCAGCAGATCGGCCTCGCCGACGACCTGGACCGATGCGGTGCGCGCCTGCTCGGTGACCAGCGCCATCTCGCCGAACAGCGATCCCTCGTGAAGGCGGCCGCGCTCGACCGCCTTGTTGTTTCCAGCGCGCGCGATCACGCGGACCTCGCCGGTGGCGACGAAATAGAACGCGGTGCCGAGCTGGCCTTCGCGAATCACGACGTCGCCGTCGTTCGCCCGAACCAGCCGCAGCGCCTGGATAGCGGTGGGAAACAAGCTTTGCGGCAGCTCCGAGAAGAACGGGACGGGCAGGAATTGGTCCGGGTACTGGACGAACGCCTGCAGGTCCAGGGCGCGATCGCGCGCCCGCGCTGCGACCGCGCCGGGATCGGCGGCGGCGTTGGCGGGGACGGGCTCGATCTCGGCGTCGAGGTCCACGGGCGCCTGCCGGGCCGCGAACTTCGCCAGCGCCTTCGCGTCGTGCGCGAACGTCGACGCCATCACCGCGACGATCTCGTCGGTCTGTTTCACATTGCCACCCAGCGATTCGAGCACCTTGCAGGCGACGATGGCGGGCAGCAAGTGACCCGAGCGGACGTCGTGCATCGCGACCACGCGATAGACGTCGGCGGCCGCGGCCTTGTCGCCGAGCGCGAGCAGCAGGTCGGCGATCTTCCGCCGGCTGTCGTAGTCCAGCGGGTTGGCCGCCAACATGTGATCGTGGGCGGCGAGGGCTGCGGCGTACTGCTTGGCCCGCGCCAGCGTCCTGGCCTCGTTCTTCAGGTCACGCAGCTTGATGCCCATTGCACGGACGTTAACTGGAGCGTGAAATGGGATCCAGTGGAGACGCTGGTCGCCGCCGTGGAGGCGCTGGGGTTCGAGGCGCTCGGCCAGTCGACGGAAATGCGTCCGATTTACGGGCGGCGATTCGGTGGCGCGGGGCCGGCGTTGCTGGTGTTTGGCGGCATCCACGGCGACGAGCCCTCCAGCGTGGAGGCGCTGATCGAGCTCGCGGGGCGTTTGCCTCGGGACCCGCAAAGAGCCCCGGTCTGGCTGCTCCCGGCGGTCAACCCCGACGGCGTCGCGCGCGGTCGCAAGAATTCGGCGCGCGACGTCGACCTGAATCGTAATTTTCCGGCTACGTCGTTCTCGACCAGCCACGCCCCGGGTTATTTCCCCGGCCCCGCCCCGCTGTCGGAACCGGAAACGCGCGTCATTGCCGACCTGATCGCCCGCGAGCCGATCGCCGCCGTCGTGGCGGTGCATGCCCCGTTCGCCTGCGTCAACTATGACGGCCCGGCCGCCGCCTGGGCCGAGGCCGTCGCCGCCGCCTGCGGCTGGCCCGCGCGCGCCGATCTCGGCTATCCCACCCCCGGGTCGCTCGGCAGCTGGCTGGGCATCGAACGCGGCCTACCCGTGCTGACCCTGGAGCTGCCGCCCGGCCCGCTGGCCGGTTTTCGAGGTCGGGCAGCGGCCGCCCTGGACGAATCCATTCGCGCCGCTCCGGACTTAAACGAGTAAACTGCTTGACAGTTGGCCGTGGGTCGTCTTTCCTGGCCTCCTTTCAAACCGGCGGGCACCTGACTGACTCGCTGGTCGTCTCAACGCCCAACCGCGACCCCCGGCTCTAACAGGACATGGACAAGGACATCGAGCGCGCGTTCCTCGACACGATCGCGAAGGCCCTGGTTTCTTTGCCCTTCGACCTGAAGATCCTGTTGGAGGCAGTGGCGGATTCGGATCTCGAGCGCGAGGTGCGCGAGGTCGCCGCGGCGACCGTCGTCCACGTGATCACGCCCAAGGACGGCAACGTCGACGCGCCGCTGCGCTTCTCCGAGGACGTGGTCCAGCTGCGCCTGGCGCTGGCAAAGGTCGCGGCCGACGGCGGTGAGGGCGCGCCCGCGTTC
>DATMZL010000277.1:0-5456 GCA_035607075.1 Polyangia bacterium | reverse complement strand
CTCGGCGAGCAGGCCCTCGAGCCCCGTCCGGTACTGCGCGGGCAGGTCGATGTGGCCGATGAACAGCGAGCGCAGAACGACGCCATCCTTGGCCAGCAACGTCCGCAGCTCCTGCTCGACGTCCTGCTGAATCTCGACGCGCTTGTCCGTGAAGATCTCGCGCACGGTGTGCTTGGCCAGCGACCGGTGCAGCACGCCGTCGACGACCGGCTCGATCAGCTCCTGGCCCACGTTCGCGGGCAGCCGCTTCGCGATGTCGCCCACGCGATCGCGGTCCAGCGCATAGCGAACCGCGACCGATACGCCGATCGACAGCCCCTCGACCGTTTGAAAGGGCGCGGCGCCTTCCGCGCTGGCGCTGGCGGTCGGCTTGTAGATCTGATCGCGCAACGGATAGCGACGCAGCTCCTGCAGCAGCGGTACGACCACCGCCGGCCCTTCACTGAGGACCGAGACTCCACCGGTCAACCGGTTGATGCGGACGCCCACCTCGCCGGGCGCGACCACGCGAAGCGGCGGCCGCAGGACGAGCAGCAGGCCCGATCCGATCATCGCTCCGACGGCGAGCAGGCGGCGTCCGCGCGGGCTGCCGAACGTCTCGATCAGGCCGAGAACGACCGCGGCCGCCGCGGCGCGGATGAACACGTAGATCCTGGTTACGATCTGTTTCAAGCGCTGCTTGAAGGCATCCATGGCAATCTCCTGGTTGCGGGGGTTAGAAGGCGGTGAACGATCGCGATGCGAGGCGCTGGCCATCGGGGGCGACGACGTCGACCGTGTACTCGCCCGACTCGAGGCGGTGATAGGACCAGGTGCGCCAGCAGCGTCCCTCGCCGATCGGCATCACCTCACGCAGCACCTCCACGCCGTCTCGCTTCCACACGTGCTCGAGAAACCCGGCGCGGAAGGACGCGAGCTTGGTGTGCGCGTACGCGGTCTCGCCGGCAAGGAACGGGTCGCCTGCTTGCGGACGGCCGATGACGTCGTCGTTGACGATGCGGCGGCCGACCGAGAGCGAAACGGCGCGCGTGGTGGGCGCCGTCAGCGGCGCGCTCGATTCCGAGGTGATCGTGGTGGCGATGGTGGGCGTCATGCGCACCTCGCTTTGCAGCCGTTGTGCCGCGTCCCACGAAGCGCGTATCCGCCCTGAAAAAAAGCGCCTGCGCGTTGCTCTACCTTTTACATATACATTTATGTAGAATCGATAGTCAGCCAATGCAGCGCAAGGAATGGCTCGCCCGCGTCCGTCACGACCTGGTCAAACGGCTGGTCTGGCCGGCGCGCGATCGCCGCGACGTTGGCGGCGAACCGGCGCCCGGCGAGCTCGCCCCTGATCTCATAGATGATGAGGGACGGGCGGTTACGGCCTCGGCGCTGTGGACGGCGCTGGCGGCGGATGCGCCCGCCGGGGCCGACGTCGCGTCCTTCGCGACCGCGGTGGCGCGTGCCGCCGCGGCCGCGGAAGCGGGCGATGTGCAAGGCGTCATCGCGCTGGAAGACGCGTTCGCGGCGCTGGCCCGATCCTTGGAAGGAAAGGTCTAGTGCCCCGCCTACTCGTCATCGACGACCGCGACCAGACTGTCGACATGGTCCAGCGCCAGCTGCCCGAGTTCGACACGGTCACCCGCTGTGATCGGAATATCCCGTGCCAGGTCTGCGAGGAGCGCGAACGGGGATGCCCGCTGCGTTGCGCGCACGACTATGGCGAGGCGGCCGAGGCGCTGGGCCGGCTCGACACGCTGCCCGACCTGGTCGTGCTCGATCTGCACTTCGCGCTGCCCGAAGAGAGGCTGCTGCCCGAGGACAAATCGGCGCTGCCGACCGAACCGAAGGCGCGAAAGAGCTCGCTCGACGGCCTCCGACGCAAGCAGGGTTTGCTGATCCTCGAAAAGCTGCGCGCCAGCTATCCGAAGCTTCCCGTCGTCATGCTCACGACCACGGGATCGGACCTGGGCGCGGAGCGGCCTGCCGATCCGCTGGTCTACCTGTGCCAGAACGAGGTGGTCGACAGCCGCAGTCTGGCGGCCGAGATCTCGCGCGCGCTGTCCGTCCACCACACCGGCCAGGAAGGCGGCATCTTCTGGGGACGCGCGCCGGCGATGGCGGAGCTGCGCCGCCAGCTCGACACGCTGGCACGCTCGCCGCTGCCGTTGTTGATCGAGGGCGAGACGGGAACCGGCAAGAGCTTTCTCGCCGAGCAGGTCATTCACCCGCGGTCTGGGACGAAGGGCCCGCTGGTCGTGACCGATCTGTCGACGGTGCCGCCGCCCCTTCTCGCCTCGCACCTGTTCGGGGCACGGCGCGGCGCCTACACGGGCGCGGTGGAGGATCACGCCGGCGTGTTCGAGCAGGCGCACGGCGGAACGCTGTTCCTCGACGAGATCGCCAACCTCGATCTCGAGCTGCAACGCCAGCTGCTGCTGGTGCTCGAGCGCGGCGTGGTCACGCGGCTGGGCGATACGCGGGCGCGGCCCGCGACACCGAAGCTTGTCGCCGCGACGAACGAAGACGTCGAAGCGCTGGTGCACGCGGGCCGCTTCCGTTCCGATCTCTACATGCGCCTCAACCCGGCGACGCGGTTGCGCGTACCGCCGCTGCGCGAGCGACGGGAGGACCTGCCCGAGCTGGTTCGGTTCGCGTTCCTCGATGCGCTCCGCTCCGAGCCGCTGCGTCCGCTCGTGCGCTCGTACCTGGCGCAGTTCCCCACCCCGGAAGATTTCGACGAGAACCAGAACGTCGTCGTCTTCAGCCGGCCGCGCGCGCAGGCAGCACGGCGAGACGCCTTCTCGGTGTTCATCAGCCGCGAGGCGCTCGCGCGCTTGGTCGAGCACCACTGGCCGGGTAACCACCGCGAGCTGAAGTTGCTGGCGGCGAACGCCCTGGTGTTCTGCCTGACGCGGCATCTCGAGGTCGCTGGGCGCGAGGCGGAGGCCGCGCGCGCGCCGGCGGTGCTCGAGGTACCGGATCCGCTGGTCACCCGCCTGCTGGGCGCGGTCGTCAGCAAGCGCACGAAGCCGGAGGTCAAGGGCCGCAGCGGCGCACGTCGGATCGAAGTCGAGCTACAGGCCGAGACCAGCTTCGCGCGCGTCTCCGCAGACGTCGAGCGCCAGTACCTGCGCGCGCTGTTCGAGGCGTGCGGCGGCGATCTCGGGCGCATGGCGCTGGAGCTGCTGGGACCGCAGGGATCTGCGCGCCAGGTCCACCTGCGACTCAACCAGCTGGGCCTGAAGCTGCGCGACATGCGAAAAACCGCGTGATGCTGGACGTGACGGCTCCCCTGCTCGCGGCGCTGCTTTTCGCGACACCGGATGCCTCTGTGCCCGACGCGGGTCCGGCTGCGACCACCGACGCCGGCGCGGCCGTTCACACCGGCGGTGCCAGCGCCGCGCCCGGCATGCGTGCGACCGCCCGTTCCGAGCACGAGCAGGGAATGGCGCAGCTTCGCGACGGCCACATCGAGGAGGCGGCCACGCTGTTTGCGGCGGCGGTCGAGCACGATCCGGGCAACGCCGGCTACGCGACGGACCTCGGGTTCGCGCTGGGCCGCCTGGGCCGCCGCGCCGAGGCGGAGTCGCTGCTGCGCGGCGCGATCGAGAAGGATCCGCATCGCGTCTACGCGTGGGTCAACCTCGCGGAGATCTACGCCGACGATCCGACGCGCTGGGAGCGGCGCGACGCCATCATCGCTTTCCTGGAGAAGGGCCTGGACGCGCTCAAGGAGGATCGCGAGCGGCGCTTCAATCTGGTCCTCGGCCTCGCGAACTTCGAGCGCGCCATCGGGCGCACCGCCGCGGCGCGGGCGCGACTCAAGCCGCTGCTCGCGGTCGACGCAGACCCGACGCTCTCGCGCGCGCAGCGCAAGCGGGTGCTGGATCTGTTCGAGTCGCTGGCGCTGGACGATCGCGCGCACGCGCTGGAGGATTGGCCGCGACCCGACGTCTCGCGCGGCGATCTCGTCCAGGCCGGCGAGGCGGCGCGTGCCCTCGACACCGGCCACGGTGACGGCGTGCTCGCCATCGCCGAGGGCCTGGTGCAGCGCTATCCGACCTGGTCACGCGCGCTGGTGCTCCGCGCGCGCGGGTTCGAGGCGGCGGGCCGCGTCGACGAAGCCGCGCGCGATCTGGAGGTCGCGGTCAACCTCGCGCCGTCCAACGCGCTGGCCTGGCGAACGCTCGGCAAGATCCTCGCCCAGCACGGCGGGGCGCTGGAGGCCGAGCGCGCCGATGATGCGCTCCTGAACGCGCTGACGCTCGAGCCCGGCTGGTCCGATCTGCGCGATCTGCGCGACAAGCTCGCCCGGCGGCGCGCCGCGGGAAGCACCGAGACGCGCCCGGGTAAGGCCACGGTCCCGTCCGACATCGCACGCGGCCTTTACCAGCAGGCCGAAGAATGGATCCGGGTCGGCGATCCGGTCGGTCTCGGGCGCGAGCTGCTCGAGCAAGCGCTGACGGACTCGCCGGGGTTCGTCGCCGCGGCCGTCAGCTCCTATGCGTTGACCGGAAAGCTGCCGCCCGCGACGCTGGAGGCACTGAAGAACGACGGGCCCGGTCTGTGGGCGCTGGCGTCGGGCGTTCGCAAGCTCGGTCAGACCGGGAAACGGGCCGCGAGCGGCGACGACGTCGAGGCGCTGGTCCGGCCGCTGATCGACAAGGCGGTCGCGCTGGACGTGCAGGAGGCGCGTTTTGCGCGCGCGATTGCGCGTTCGGCGACGGGCGATCGCGCGGGCGCGATCTCGGATCTCACGGCGTACGTCGCGCGCGAGCCGAATCCGGAGCACCTCGCCGAGGCGCGCGCGCTGCGCGCCGAGATCGAGGATCGCGCCGGCCCGCGCGGCGATTCGCAGCCGTCGCCTCAGCTGCTCGCGCGCATCCGCCTGCTCGAGGACAAACCCGAATGGGCGCTTCGCGCGCTGGGCGGTCCGTGCGCCCGCGACGTCCCCGCCGACCGCCTGATCGCGCTCGGCCTTGTCAACGAGTACGCCGATCGCCTGCCGATCGCGCGCGTCTGCTACGAGATGGCGGCCGCGGCCGGCGGTTCGCACGGCGCCACCGCCCTCACGCGCGCCGCGAACCTCGACGCGCGTCTGCCCGACGCGGAGCTGCGCAAGGCCGATCGCCGCACGCTCGCCGCAGCCGCTGCCGCGCACGTCGGCGCGGCGGAATGGTCGCTCGCCCGCCTCGCCGACGCCGAGGGCGATCGAACGACCGCCATGGCGCGCATCGATCGGGCGCTGTCCCTCGCCGTCGGCACCACGACGGACGGCGATCAGTGGGTCGAAGCGGCGCGGGCCACTCAGAGGCGCCTCTCGGACACGATGCGTGCGGACGAGATTGCCCGCGCGCTCCGGCGTACGTGGGCCGGGGTCGCCGCGGGCGGCGCGCTGGCCCTGGTCGCCTGGCTGTTCGCGCGCCGGCGCTGGAAAGGCCGTACCGTCGCGAAGGCGCTTCGCCGCCGAC
>DATMZL010001302.1:0-2405 GCA_035607075.1 Polyangia bacterium | reverse complement strand
GCGACGTCCTCACCCTCGCGCCCCCCGCAAGGCTCGCTCTTCTGATCTACGCGAGCGGGCTCATCAGGCGCGCCACGTCGATCGACGCCTCGAACAAGCTGCGCGCGGGTCCGCGCATGCGCACCGATTCGTAGTTCTTATCGACGAGGATGCTCAACGATCCGCCGGGCAGGTGAACCAGCCGCTCTGTACCGGGCGACAGGCGTTCCTCCAGACAGGCGGCGACGACCGTCGCGCACGCGCCGGTGCCGCACGCCATCGTGATCCCGGCGCCGCGCTCCCAGACGACCAGATCGATCTCGCCGCTAGGGCGGACGTACGCGAACTCGACGTTGGTCCGCCGCGGGAAGCCCTCCGCCGTCTCGAACAACGGACCGAACTCCTCGGCCAGCAGGCGCAGCGAGGCGGCGTCGTCAATGAAGATGACCGCGTGCGGGTTCCCCATCGACACGGCCGTGAGATGGAACGTGCGCCCGCGCGCCGAGATCGCTTCACGCAGCACGCGTGTCGTCCCATGCGGCAGGATCGGGATCTCGTCGCGCGTCAGCCGGGGACGGCCCATGTCGACCGCCACCGTGCGGACGAGACCGCCCTCGACGTCCAGGTTCAGCGACAGGACGCCGGCGCCGGTCTCGATGCGCAGGGCAGGGCGGCGCATCGCCGGATCGGTGTCGTGGAGCAGCTTGGCCACGCAGCGGATGCCGTTGCCGCACATCTCGGCCTCGCTGCCGTCAGAGTTGAGCACGCGCATGCGCGCGTCCGCGGTCTTGCTGGGCAGAATCGCGAGCACGCCGTCGCCCCCGACGCCGAAACGGCGATCGCACAGCGCGCGCACCACCGCCGGATCTTCGGGCGACGGCCCGGCGGCCGTCGCGGCGGGACGCCCGGGACGCAGATCGACGACCAGGAAGTCGTTCCCCAGACCCTCGACCTTTGTGAACGGTAGCGCCATCGCGTACCGCCCGAGCTTACTCTGCCGGCGGTGGCGTGGCAGCCGGCGGCGTCGCCGGCGCAGTGCTGTCGCCCGCGGGCTTCTTGCGGCGTTTCGCCGGTTTCTCACCGGGCGCAGCGGGGGCCGCCGCCGACGAATCGGCCTTGACGGCGCCTTTCGCCGGTTCGGGCTTCGTGGGCGCCTTCTCGGGCTGCTCCAACCCCTTGGGTGGCGTCAGCTTGAGGGGCGGGTGCGTGAGCGGAAGCGCCGGCACGGGCGTCGTCGCGGGCGCGCCCGGCGCGCCGCTGGGCAAACCGGGAGCCGCAGACTGATCCTTCTTGGCCCCCGCTGCCTTCTCGATCTCCTCCTTGAGCTTCGCGAGGCGCGCCTTCTCCTGCTCCTGCTCAGCGGACTTCTTGCCTTCCAGGCGCTGCAACCGCTTGGAGTCCTGCTGGCTGGAGTTGTGGGCGAGGACCAGCGACGTGACCATGAAGATGATCGCCGTGATCGAAGTCAGGCGGGTCAGGAAGTTGCCAGCGCCCGACGACCCGAACACGGTCTGGCTGCCGCCACCGCCGAAGGCGATGCCCATTCCGCCGCCCTTACCGGCCTGAAGTAGGACAACCAGGATCAGGAACAGGCAGACCGCGACGTGGACAATGGTGAGAAACGTATTCATGCCGATGAGCCCTCTTTCACGAGACGAACGAACGATTCCGCCGACAGCGACGCACCCCCGACCAGACCGCCGTCGACGTCCACCTCGGCCATCAGCGCGCGGACGTTGTCCGGCTTCATGCTGCCGCCGTAGAGGATGCGCAGCCGAGACGCGACGGCAGCTGCGCGCGCCGCGACGCGGGTGCGAATGAAATGATGCACCTCCTGCGCTTGCGCTGGGGTCGCGTTGCGACCGGTGCCGATCGCCCACACCGGTTCGTACGCGATGACGACGCGCTCGAGGGCCGCGTCGTCCATGTCCGCGAGCGCGCCGTCCAGCTGTGCCTGTACGCGACCGATGGTCTCGCCGGCATCGCGCTCGGCCAGCGTCTCGCCGACGCAGATGATGGGAGTCAGCCCCGCCCGGAGCGCTGCGCGCGCCTTCAGGTTGACGGCCGCGTCGAGCTCGCCGAACAGCTGGCGCCGCTCCGAGTGACCGAGGATCACGGACTTGCAGCCCACGTCCGCGAGCTGGACCGGCGCGACCTCACCGGTGAACGCGCCCTTGTCTTCCCAGAAGCAGTCCTGGGCGGCGACGGTGACGGGACCGTCTTCGAGGCGCTTGGCGACGGCGTAGAGCGCCGTGAAGCTGGGGGCGACGGCGACGTCGACGTCGCGCAGGGTGGAGACGCCGTTGCGCACGTCGGTCGCCAGCGCCAGCGACTCGGCGATCGAGCCGTTTAGCTTCCAGTTTCCACAGAAGAAAGGGCGCCGCGTGGGGGTGGGCATTCGTCGTCGATCTCCGCCTAGGTCTCGA
>DATMZL010000682.1:0-6603 GCA_035607075.1 Polyangia bacterium | reverse complement strand
TGAGGGCCTCGGGCGTCAGGCCTCGGGCCTCCGGGTTTTTAGCTCGAGCTCAGCAATAATTCCGGAGCCCGAGGCCCAAGACCCGAGGTCCGACGCCCCATCTTGCGGCCTGTAGTCTGCCTTTATGGCCTGCTAGTATCCGACGGCTGTGCCGCCGCCGCCCTTCCCGCCAGGCCGACCGGTCTCGTTTGCTCCTGTCGGTCCAGGCGCGTGGGCGCGGGCGTGGACGAAGGCGCACCCGCGAACGACCGTCGCGGGCGGCGTCGTGCTGGCGCTGGTGCTGCTCTACATGCTTGCGGGCGGCGCGCTGGCGGCGCGCCTGATCGCGGGCCGCGCGTCGGAGAAGCTGGGCCGGCAGGTCACGATCGGCGGCGGTCACGGCGGTCTGGGCGCGATCGTCCTCAATGACGTCGTGGTCGCAGGCACACCGGGCCAGTCGCCGCTTGTGACCGTCAGGGAGGTCCGGCTCCCGTGGGGTGCCGCGCTGGGCATGCACAGCGACGTGCACATCGACGGGCTGCGGATCACCGCCGTCAAGGGCGGGGACGGCGATAACGTCGACGCGATCGTCGAAAAGCTTCGGGGGCGTGGGGCGGGCAAGGGTGAGCAAGGTGGGAAGGCCAAGACGGAAGCGGCGGAAGGGGGCGGGGCTGCGTCCAGCGGGTCGTCGTCCAAGGTGCCCGACATCGTGATCACGAACGGCTCGCTCGACGCGCGCGACGAGAAGAAGCACCTCGCGGTGAAGGTGGGTTCGTTCGACGCGGAGCTGCGGCCGGGCACGAAGCTGGCGGTGCGCCTGCGCGGTGTCCACGGCGTGCTCGTGCTGGGAGCGGAGGGGCAGGGGCCCAGCTTCTCGGCCGCCGAGATCGACGTGCAGACGCCTCTGGCGGGGTTGCGACCCACCGGCGTCCCGTCGCTGCGCGTGGACGCGGGGCGGGCGTCGCCGCTGCCGACGCTCGCGCTCACGGGAATCACGGGCGTCATCGCGCCGCCGCCCGCGGGTATGCCGGGGCCGGCGGGTGGGCTGGTCATCGATCTGCGCGGCAGCTACGGCGGCGCGAAGGAATCGTTGTGGACGGCGAAGGGCCAGGCCGATCTCGAGAAGGGGACGGGAAAGCTGTCGCTGCGCGCCGAGCAGTTCTCGCTGGGCCGCATCCGCGACGTGCTGCCGCCGTCGGTGCTGACGCCCGAGAACACGAAGCTGGACGCGGCGCTGGAGCTCGCCTGGGTGGGGGATGCGGTGAAGTTCGGCGGCGAGCTGGCGGTGGTCGGGCTGTCGCTTCACCACGAATCGCTGGCCGCCGACCCGGTCGAGAACGTGTCGCTGGGGCTGACGCTGGCGGGGACGGCGTACCCCGTCGCGCGCCGGCTGGAGCTGGAGAAGTTCGAAGGGCGCGTCCGCGACATCACCGCGCGCCTGTCGGGCAGCATCGCGTTGCCGGCGGGAACGTTCAAGTTCGCCAACGGGCGCAAGCTGGACGTCATCCCGCAGATAGCGCTGTCCTTCACGGTGCCGCGCATGTCGTGCGCGAAGCTCCTGACCAGCATCCCGACCGCGCTGGTGCCGCACCTGCAGGGGTTCGAGATGAAGGGCAACTTCGACGCGAACGTCGGCGCGAAGATCGACTTCGCTGATCTCGACGCGCTGGAGCTGACCGGCAAGGTCGGCATCGACGGCTGCAAGGTGTTGAAGGCGCCGCCCGAGGTGGTCGCGCTGGACGGCAAGCAACCGGGCAAGCAGTCGATCGTCGTCAACGTCGAGATCCCGAAGAAGCTGGGCGTGCCCCCGAGCCCGGAGCCCGACACGATGACCGTCGTGGTCGGGCCCGACAATCCGGACTTCGTCCCGTACGACGAGATCTCGCCGTATCTGGTCGGGTCGATCATGACCACCGAGGACAACGGCTTCTTTAAACACCGCGGCTGGGTCAGCAGCGAGTTCAAGAGCGCGTTGCGCCGGAACTTGCAGCGCGGCGGCTTCCGCCTGGGTGCCTCGTCGATCACCATGCAGATGACGAAGAACGTCCTGCTGACGCGGGAGAAGACGCTGTCCCGCAAGCTGCAGGAGCTCTTCCTCGTCTGGTACATCGAGCAGAACATCTCAAAGGAACGGATCCTCGAGCTCTACTTCAACGCGATCGAATTCGGGCCGCGCATCTACGGCATCGGCGTGGCGACGCGTCACTACTTCGGGAAGAAGCCGTCCGAGCTGACGCCGCTGGAAGCCGCCTGGTTCTCGTCGATCATGCCCAACCCGAAGCGCCGCTACGTCCAGTACTGCCACGGCGCGCCGGTTCCGCAGTGGGACAAGTACATTCACCGGATCATGGCCAAGTCGCACGAGCGCGGGCGCCTGACCGACGACGAATACGCGGAGTACGCGCCGAAGACGCTGGCGTTCGATCGCAAGGAGGCGTCGTTCACCGAGAAGCAGTGCCTGGAATGGGTGAAGACGATGGCGCCGCCCAAGGCCGAGCCGGAGGCGCCACCCGAGATCGAAGACGCGGACGGCGAGGGCGACGGCGCGTTCTCGAACAAGCGGTTGAAGCGGTTGTTCACGCACGCCACGCGGCGTACACCCACGCCCGCCACCGCGAAGACGCCCAGCAAGGCGTCGGCGCAGGCACCCAAGATCAAAACTTCGGGCGAGAAGCCGGTCGCGTCGCGCACGCATCAGTGACGGCGCGTGACGGTTGGAGGGCGGCGTCGCGTGCGCGTGTCACGGGCGGTGACGACGGTCGTCCTGGCGACGTTCGCGGCGTTCGGGGCGGAGGCGCGCGCCGGCGAGTCGTCGTTCGATCGCTGGCTGCGTAACCCGTACCCGGTCGCGAGCGGGTTCTCGTTTCCCGTCGGCGACGGCGAAGGGGGCGGCTCGTACACCGACGCCGGCGGCCACCGCTATGAAGGCTGGTACGTGGCGACGCACATGGGTGACGAGTACGCCCTCGGGATTCACACCGGCGAGGACTGGAACGGGCGCGGCGGCGGCGACACCGACTTCGGCCAGCCGGTCATGGCGGTCGCGACCGGCAAGGTGATCGTGGCGCGGCGGTTCGAGAACCCGTGGGGATTCGTCGTCGTGATCGAGCACATCGTGCTGGACGGGTACGAGAAGCGGCGCGTGCGATCGCAGTACGCGCACCTGTCGCGCGTCGCCGTGCGCGAAGGTCAGATCGTGCGCGGGCGCGACACGATCGGCGCCATCGGAAAGGATCCGGCGGGGAACTATCCGGCGCACCTCCATCTGGAGATCCGGTCGGATCTGACGGTGGGACCGACCTACTGGCCGTCGGATCACGGGCGCGACGGCGCGTGGGTCCGGGCGCACTACCTCGATCCGAGCGCGTTCATCCGCGCGCATCGCAAGCTGCCCGATCCGAGCGCCGAGCCGCAGATCGTGCTGGTGGACCAGACGCGTTTTCGCATGCAGGTACGCGCGGGCGGGCGCGTGGTGCGCGAGGTGGAGATCGGACTCGGGCAGGAGTCGGGCCAGAAGCGGCGCGAGGGCGATCTGCGCACGCCGAAGGGGATCTACTTCATCGTCGACAAGCAGAAGGGAAGCTTCGGCGGGCAGTGGGGCGAGTATTACGGCGGCTACTGGATCAAGCTGAATTATCCGGGGCCCGCCGACGCGGACTGGGGCCTGGCGAACGGCGTCGTCGACGGCGCGACAGCCGCGGCGATTGGCGCTGCGTGGAGCGAGCGGAAACTGACGCCGCAGAACACCGGGCTGGGGAGCGGCATCGGGCTTCACGGCTGGGCCTCCGACTGGAAGGGCGGCCGCGGCGGCGCGCATCTTTCGTTCGGCTGCGTGGTGATGCACAACCGCGACATCGCGAGCTGGTTCGACGACGTCCCGCTGGAAACGATGGTCGTCATTTTTTGAGCGAAGCCTTGTGCATCTAAGAGGTGCGCGGCGACCGGCGAGTGCATAAGCTGTCGGGCAAATGAAGCGAACGGCGCTTGTCACGGGAGCGAATCGCGGCATCGGGCTGTCACTGTGCCGCCGGTTGAAGGACGGCGGACGCGACGTGATTGCGGTTTGCCGGAAATCCTCGCCCGCGCTGGACGCGCTGGGTGTCCGCGTCGAGGCTGGCGTCGACGTCACTTCAGACGAGGCGGTGTCGCGCCTGGCCCACGCGCTGATGGGCGTCGCGCTGGACGAGATCGTCTGCAACGCGGGGATCCTGCGCGAGGACGGCCTCGACGACGCCGCGTATGCTGACATTCGCGCGCAGCTCGAGGTCAACGCCATCGCGCCCGTTCGCGTCGTAGCGGCGTTGCGCCGCCACCTGCGGCGCGGCAGCAAGATCGCGCTCATCACAAGCCGCATGGGATCGATCGGCGACAACGGTTCGGGCGGCTACTACGGCTATCGCATGTCGAAGGCGGCGCTGAACGCGGCCGGCATGTCGCTGGCGCGCGATCTCGCGTCGTCGGGGATCGCGGTCGCGATCCTCCACCCCGGTTACGTGCGCACCGAGATGACCGAGGGCAGCGGCAACATCGATCCGGACGACGCGGCGGCGCAGCTCGTCGATCGACTCGACGCGCTCACGCTGGAGACGTCCGGGACGTTCTGGCACGCCAACGGCCAGGTCCTGCCCTGGTAGTCGTCGCGCGCGACAGGACTATACGCGCTTGAATCGCATCGCCGACCAGTCGGCATCGACGGCGATCAACGATACGCCGTCGAAGCCGTGCTTCTTCATGCGCGCGTGGCCCGTGTCGCGGTTGATGTCGGCGCCCTTGTACTTCTTCGACGTGCCCTTCGGATAGGCGCTCCAGAACAGCGCGCCGTCGGCGAGCGCGCCGGTCGCGGTCTTCGCGATCGCGTCCAGCTCCGACGATGATACCTTGGCGGCATGCGGATCCTCTACGGGGTCGTGGGCGAAGGGATGGGGCACGCGATGCGGTCGGGCGTCGTGCTCGATCACTTGACCCGCAACCACGAGGTCCAGGTCGTCGTGTCGGGACGCGCCCACGATTACCTGGTCAAGCGCGCCAGCGAGCGGCTGTCCGTGCGCAAGATCTGGGGCCTCAACATCGTCTACGAAGACAACGAGGTGCAGAGCTTCCGCACCGTGCTCGCGAACCTGAAGGGCGCCGTCACGGGCATGCCGAAGAACGTGAAGGCGTACTTCGACATCGCCGAGAAGTTCGCGCCCGACGTCGTCATCTCGGACTTCGAGAGCTGGAGCTATCTTTTCGGGAAGAACCGCTTCATCCCGGTCGTGTCCGTCGACAACATCCAGATGCTGACCCGCTGCACGCACGCGCCCGAGATCCTCGCCGGCCACGAGACCGAATTCCGGATGGCGAAGACGGTGATCAAACCGAAGGTCGCGGGGGCGTTCCACTACCTGATCACGACGTTCTTCTATCCGCCGGTCCGCAAACCGCGTACGACGCTGGGGCCGCCGATCCTGCGCCCGCAGATCCTCGCCGCCGCGCGCGGCGAGGGCGATCACCTGCTCGTCTACCAGACGTCGACGTCGAACACGGCGCTGCCCGACATCCTGGCGCGCTCGGGGCGCGAATGCCGCATCTACGGCCTGCGCCGCGATCTGAAGGAAGACGTCGTCGAGGGGAACCTGCGCTACCGCCCGTTCAGCGAGGACGGCTTCATCGAGGACCTGCGCACGGCGCGCGGCGTGATCGCGAGCGGCGGGTTCACGTTGATGGGCGAGGCGGTGTACCTGCGCCGGCCGATGCTGGCGATTCCGATCGGGGGGCAGTTCGAGCAGGTGCTGAACGCGCGCTACCTCGAGGCGGAAGGCTTCGGCCTCGACGCCGACGTGCTGACCGCCGAGCGGCTGGGGGAGTTCGTCGAGCGCCTGCCCGACTTCGAACGCCGTCTCGCTGGCTACAACCAGCAGGGAAACGTCGAGCTGCTCGCGAAGCTCGACGATATCCTGGTGCAGGCAGCGGACTCGCAGCACAGCCGCGAATCCGGCGAATAGCAAAAGCGAACGCCGCTCGGCGATCGCGAGAACGGCTCAAGAAAATCGTCGGTGGCGTGAAGAAATTGCGCTGTTTTTTCTGCCTGTTGTAGGCGCGTTCGCACGACCTGTAGGGAGACGTGCCGACGCACAACCAGGTGCGTCTGTGCATCGGTCCGACGCGGAAGATTGGCCCCCTACGCGACGTGTGTATCCACACGTCTGCAAAGAAGGAGGAATGCGATGATTAACAATCATTCCAAACGAACAGTAATCAAGCTCCTGGGCGTTGTAATGGCGCTTCCGGTGGCGGCGGGGGGCTGCGGCGAGCTCGAGGATACGGGCGTCGAGGAGAGCGCGGCTGCGCTGTCCGGCGACCAGTTCTCGAACAGCAACGGCGCGGCGCGTACCGTGACCGTGAATGGCGCAACGATTGACGAGAACAATCCCTTTTTAAAGAGTCTGGGAACCAATGGACGCGCGTGCGTCAACTGTCATCAGCCGTCGGCCGCGATGACGATAACGCCGCCCCAGATCCAGGCGGTGTTCAACGCGACGAACGGTACCGATCCGGTGTTTCGTGTGAATGACGGCTCGAACGGACCGAACGCCCCCGTCGGTACCGTCGCAGAGCGGCGCACCGCGTACAGCCTGCTGCTCA
>DATMZL010000332.1:0-5966 GCA_035607075.1 Polyangia bacterium | reverse complement strand
CTCGGCTCGCTGGCCCTCATCACCACGAAGGTCAGCGTCCAGTGACCTTTCGTGGGGATCCTTCAGCCCCTACCCTCTCCCGCAAGCCGGAGAGGGAGAAAGATCCGGACCACATCCCCGCGAGCGCTTCAGCGCTACTGCTTGCAGATGAAGTTGATGTCGTCGATGAAGAAGTCGTAGTCGCCGCCGGGCACCTTCGCTTCGAAGTGGATGGCGAAGATGCGCTTGCGGTCGATGTGCGGCTTGCGCGGGGCGCCCCAATCGGGCTCCTGGCGGAGATCGCTGAACGGCAACACGTAACGCTGCCATTGCTCGCCAACGTTGACGGCGTAGCCGTAATCATTGAAGCAGTTGCTGCAAACCTGGCCGTCCGGATCGGTGTTGCCGTCCGGAAGCTTGATA
The DNA here is from genome assembly GCA_035607075.1 of Polyangia bacterium. Classification (GTDB taxonomy): domain Bacteria; phylum Myxococcota_A; class Polyangia; order Fen-1088; family Fen-1088; genus JADGRB01. The sequence goes on along the minus strand of DATMZL010000332.1, from coordinate 5,564 downwards.
TTGAGCTTGCCGATCGTGTTTGGCGCCCGCTTTGCCCAGAACGTGATGCCTTCGTAGTTCGACGCGTTGAACGGCTCTTTCGGGTCGAGGAAGTTGAGACCCATCGCCGCGTAGACGATCGACTTGCCCGCCAGCTTGCCCTTCATCTCGGCGGCGAACTTCGACTCGTGGCCGGGCTCCACCATGGTGAACGTCCCGCCCTGATCACCGGGAAGCGGCCACACCGTCGATCCGTCCTTGTCGGCGTACGTGTACCAGTAACCGCCGCGCTCGCCGATGACGGCGATCTGGTTGTTGTTGTCTTCCATGTCGTCGATGAGTCCGTCGGGACCGCACTCTTTCAGCGGAACCGAACCGGGCGGCGCCACGCGCGCGCCGGGCGGAACACAACCCGCAGCCAATGAGATGATCACTGCAAGATTTGCGAACAACGCGACTCGATTCGCCAAGTGAGTCATCGCCGCGTTTGATAGCTGGCCTTGCGGCTGCGAGTCAAGCAAACGGACGCGAAAGAATCTGTTCAGGGCGTGCCCTCAGGGTGTATGTCTCTTCCGCCCTGACGGCCTTCATCTAGCCAAGGACGGATTAACGATGACGCAAACTCTCTTCGCACTCGCCGTCCTCGCGATTGGGCCGGCGATTCCTCAGACCGGTCAGGCCGCGCCGGCTCCCGCGCCCGCCGCGCCCGCGCCCGCTGCGCCCGCGCCTGCCGCGCCAGCACCCGCCGCGCCTCCTGCCGCGCCCGCGCCTGCGCCGGCCGCGCCGGCTCCCGCGGCGCCCGCTCCCGCGACGCCGGCGCCGTCCACCACGACGACCGCGCCCGCGAACGCGCCCGCCGTCAACCTGATGCCCACGCCGCCCGCGCCCGACAAGAGCAACGCCAGCGGCAGCGCCTCGGGCGGCACCGGCCTCTCGCCCACCGCGCCGCAGATCGGCGCCGGCTCACTGATCACGAGCAAGCAGGCGGAGTCACTGACGGCGTCGACCGGCGGCACGGCCGACGAATGGAAGTTCGACTTCCACGGCTACTTCCGCGCGCCGCTGCGTATCAGCTTCGGCCCGCCGACGCCCGTGAACCTGCCGTCCACGTACAACCCGCCGCCGGAAGGCAGCGTCGGCCCGTATCCGCCGGGCGCCGATCAGCCGGTGCCCGGAACGCAGTGGCACAGCCCGGTCCGCCTCCCCGGCTACAACTACCAGGAGTGGGCGTTCACCAACACGGTCCACGGACCGTGGACGCAGCTCAACTTCTCGTACGGCAACTCGCGCGCGATGGCGACGGTCATCGTCGACAGCTACGCGGTCACCGACGGCGGCTACAAGCACCTGCAGGCGCAGCAGGGGATCGACCAGGCGTTCCTGACGCTGAACTTCCCCGAGGCGCTCGGCGATCTCGGCACGCTGACCTGGAACATCGGGACGTTCCAGAACCGCTACGGCACGATGGGCAAGTACGACGGCGGCATGTACGAGACGTACATCATCGGCCGCACGCACGTCACCGGCGAGACGCTGACCGCGAACCTCACCAACCTCGACAACGCCGGCAACTGGGCCATCAGCCTCGAGCACGGCTTCGGCGCCAAGTACGACATCATCCCGTTCCTCAACAACCAGTTCTATCAAGTGTTCACGAACGAACCCCTCGGCAGCGACAAGGGCGCGCCGTACCTGGCGGATCGCGACGCCGAATACCTGCCCTACGCGGGCTCGGTGCCGCAGGGGTCGACGTTCCTGCATCACGCGCACATCGGCGCGAAGTACCAGAAGCTGTGGACGTTCGGCCTGCACTACCTCTACACGTGGACGCCGGACGACAACTGGCACCCGGTCAACTCGACGCTGGAGAACGTCAGCGACGCGGTGCCGCGCGCGCGCGGTCCGGTCCAGGGCAGCATGGCGGTCGTCGGCGCCGAGGCGCGCTTGAACGGCGGCGTCTTCGGCGACGGCTACATCGCGTACTCGCACATCGACGCGCGCAACATCAACGCGCTCGCCGACTCGCTGGAGATCGTCCACTCGCGCAGCGGCTACAACTTCAAGCAGAACTTCTTCGGCCAGACCTACGATCCGCACACGGGCGTCTACCAGGGCCCGCAGAACGAGACCGGGACCGTCGACAACGTCGGCCTGCAGTACTCGTTCAGCTTCGGCGCGCTGTCGCGCTATCCCGAGGATTGGTGGGGCGACGGCCCCGACATCGTGCTGACCGCGTTCGGCATCCTGTCGGTCGTCGACAGCAAGGCGCCGCCCATCGCCATCAACGGCGACCCGGACCACGGGATCGCGGGGAACACGGACCGGGCAACGACCTGGGACATGAGCACGAAGAAGCTGAAGATCGGCCTCGACGCCGTCTACACCCCGCTCTACTGGCTGGGGATCAACGGCCGCTTCGACTGGGTCCAGCCCGACCTGGACGCGGCCTACTCGCGCACGCCGGGCGTCGCGGGCGGCAGCGACCTGTCGTTCGCGGTGGTCACGGCGCGGCTCTTGTTCCGCACGCAGTTCGTCACGCACGAAGCGGTTCAGCTTCAGTACGCGCACTACTTCCTGGGCGACGCTTCGTACCCCTCCTATCCTTATGCGTGGGTCGCGAAGGCTGACGCCAACATGCTGGGGCTCTTCGCCTCGATGTGGTGGTAACGAAAGGCTCTCCTATGAACAAGCTGATTCTCTCAACTGGCTTGCTCGTCGCCGCGATCGGCTGCTTCGGCTCCGATCCGAACGAGAACTCGCAGATCTACAGCACGACGCCGCCGATGCCGTCGGGCACAGGCGGCACCGGCTCGGGCACGGGCATGGGCGGCATGCTGGGCACCATCGTCGGTAACCCGCTGGCGACGTTCGATACCGCCGTGCAGTCGTTCATCCTCGACGACTACATGGACTCGGACCCGACGATGTACACGAACATCGCCAACAAGGGCGAGTGGGAGAGCAAGGGCAAGACGCCGCCGACGCTCAGCTTCAACATGACTGAGGGCAGCCCGAACCCGGGCGCGCTGCAGGTCGTCGCGCCGTTCGACGGAAAGAACCAGCACTTCGACATCCAGTCGCCCAGCCTGACGCCGCTGCAGAACTGGACCGGCGGCACGCTGCACGTGCGGATCAAGATCCTGTCGGGGATGTTGAGCCCGGGCGCCGGCGCCCAGCTCTTCATCAAGACGACGTCGAAGTACGTCTACGGTGGGTCGTACGTCAACTACCCGATGACGGGTCAGATGAGCTGGAAGGACTTCACGATCGCCCTCGACAACCCGATGACCAAGAACGACGGCTACGACCCCGCCCAGGCCATCTCCTACGGCGTCCAGATCAACACGGGCAGCTCGGTGGCCAGCCAGGGCCCCGTGACCTTCGTGATCGACAGCTTCGCCGTCTCCGGGATCGCGAGCGGCGCGGCCGGCACGACCGGCGGCGGCGGCACGACCGGCGCGGCCGGCACCACGGGCGCGGGCGGCACGACGGGCGCGGCCGGCAACGGCGACGCATCCGTCGGCGGCTAGATCAGTCCCACCAGAAGTACCAGATGGGCGCGTCGAGGAGCACCGCGGCGAGCGCCTCGACGGATTGCGTGCCCTGGTCGACGATGTCGTTGCAGTAGGCGTACTGCACCACCGCGAGGCGCGTCGCTTCGGCGCGTGTGGTCGGCGGGCGCGCGACAGCCATCTCGACGACGTCGCCCGAGATGCCGACGACCTCGGCGCCGTACTGGCGCTCCCACGCACGCATCAGGCCCGCGTGATCCTCGGCCCCGGGGCACGCGTTCCACGCGCCGAATCTGAGGTACGCCGGCGCGTGCCATGAAACGGCTGTCGGCAGCAGCAGCAGATTGACCCGCGCGAGCGGCTCGCGCGTGGAGATGTTGGTGGGGATAGTGAAAGCGTCCGTCGGCTCGACGTCGTCGGGCCACGCCGCTGGCTCCTCCTCGAGCAACTCGAGGCAATGCTGGTACGCGTCCTCGTCGCCCGTATCCTCCGCCTGCTCGCTGAGTCGCTCGCGGGCCCAGGCGATCGGATCGAGCGACGCTTCGACGATCTCGATGATCGAAGCCGTGGACGCGGGGTCGCTCTCGATCGCTTCGTTGTGCCGAGACAGATCCTCGTCGTTCCCGACGAGGATCGGGTAATGGCCTGTGCCTGCGGTGAGGGCTCGGAGAATGCGCCACTGCACCGCGGCGTCCGAGCCGCCGACTTTCAGGCGGGCGATCGGATCGGGCGTGGAGCGAAACCAGGAGAAGTGCGAGACGTCGATGCCGGCGCGTGCGAGTGTATCTTTTAGATCAGCCATTGCGGACCTCACCCTACCCTCTCCGCGAGGGACCTGATCCTACTTACTTCTTCTTGCCGCCCTTGGCGGGCGCCTTGGGCGCTTCCTTCTCGTCGAGGTAGGCGGCGACCCAGAACAGCGGCGCGTTCCAGTTGATGGTCACCTCGTTGGCTGACCAGGCCTCGCCGTTGTCGAGGAAGCACTTCTGCGGCGCGCAGCCGTTCAACCCGGCCGACGCCATGTACGGATCTTCGAAGCCCGAGTTCGGGCCGCCCGACAGGATCCCGGGCGGCGGCGGCGGGTACTTCGGGTTCGCCTGGTGGCACCAGAAGCGGTGGTACGGGTTCTCGAGCGGACGATCGCCCCACCCCGTCACCATGCTCTGGTCGATCGCGTTGCGCCCCAGCACGTAGTCCATACCCATCGCGACGCCGTTCAGGTACTTGCTGTCCTTGCTGAAGTCGTACGCGAGACCGAGCATCATCGCGTTCGTCAGCACGAAAGAATTCGATCCCCACGGGTAACCCTTGTTGGGCACGCCGAACGGCAGCCGATAACCCTGCTTGTTGACCAGGTCCATATACTTGTCGGCGACGACGACGACGTTCTTCTTGATCGCCTCGGCGACGTCCTTGCCGAGCCCGTTCGGCACGATCGCGAGCGAGATCGATCCCAGCGCCTGCGTGTCGCCCCAGGTCATCGACGTGAACATGCCGATGGGCTTGCCGTCCTCTTTCCAGTCGGCGTCGACGCTCTTGAAGAACTCCGACTTCATGAGGGCATCCTTGTACGCGGGCTTCTCGGTCGTGATGTAGAGCTCCGCCGCCGCCCAGTAGAACTCGTCGTCCAGGTGATCGTCGTCGTAGGGACCGCCGCCATCGCCGGTCTTCGCCGCGTAGATCCGCGGGTTCGAGTTCGCTGCCGTCCAGGCGCGCTCGCCCGCCTTCAGGCACTTCTCCGAGAACGCCTTGTCGATCTTCTTCCAGATGCGCGCGCACTGCGCGGCGTTCGCCGCCAGGTTCAACGTCGCCGCCGTGCTGGCGGGCTGCAGGAAGCGCGGCATCGGATCCTCGTGCGGTCCCAGCGACAGCTGCGTCCACTTGGCGTCGTGGATCTTGTGGTGCACCATCCCGGCCAGCTTCTCGCCCTCCGGCACCTGCATCTTCAGCTCGAACTCCAGCTCCCAGCGCGCCTCGTCCAGGAGGTCGGGGACCTTGTTCTTGTTCTCGGGGATGTTCATCTTCCCGTCGGCGAAGTCGGCGGTGCCGCCGTACACGAGGCCGCGCTCCCAC
>DATMZL010000346.1:0-4688 GCA_035607075.1 Polyangia bacterium | reverse complement strand
TCGAGATCGTTGACGAACAGCGTGCCGATCTGGTCGACGCCGGCCTTGCGGAACGCTTCCAGGTGGGTCTGATCGATCTCGCTGTTGGCCGCGGCCAGCAGTTCGCCGGTTTTCTTGTCGACGATGTCATGCGCAATGATGCGGCCGATCAAGTACTCGTCGGGCACTTCGAGGTTCTTGATCTTGGCGTGCTGGAGCGCGCGCACGTGACGCGCGGTGACGCGCTTGCCGGCTTCGACAATGACTTCATTGCCGGCGCGCAGGTCGAAATTCAGCGTCTCGCCACGCAGGCGCTCGGCAACCAGCTCGAGCTTGGCGCCTTCCTTCTTGTCCAGATGGAAGACGTTCTTCTCGAAGAAGATGTCGAGGATCTGCTCGTTGTTGTAGCCGAGCGCGCGCAGCAGGATCGTCGCGGGCAGCTTGCGGCGACGGTCGATGCGGACGAACAGGTTGTCCTTGGGGTCGAACTCGAAGTCCAGCCACGAGCCGCGGTACGGGATGATGCGGGCGCTGTAGAGCAGCTTGCCCGACGAGTGCGTCTTGCCCTTGTCGTGATCGTAGAAGACGCCCGGGCTGCGGTGCAGCTGGCTGACGACGACGCGCTCGGTGCCGTTGATGATGAACGTCCCGTTGTCCGTCATCAGCGGGATCTCGCCGAAGAACACTTCCTGTTCCTTCACGTCGCGGATGGACTGCGAACCGGTCTCCTCGTTCGTGTCCCAGACGACGAGGCGCACGATGACCTTGATCGGCGCGGCGAACGTCATGCCGCGCTGGCGGCACTCGTCGACGTCGTACTTGGGCTTGTCGAGGGTGTACGAAACGAACTCGAGCGACGACGTCTCCGAGAAGTCCTTGATCGGAAACACGCTCTTGAAGACGCCCTGCAGGCCGACGTCCTCGCGCTTGTCGAGGGGCACGTCCTTCTGCAGAAACTTCTCGTAGCTCTGTTTCTGGATGTCGATCAGGTTGGGGATGTCGATGATCTTCGCGATCTTCGCGAAGGTCTTCCGCGCCCTGAAGTTGTTCTGGATCACCGGAGACGCCATCTAGACTCCTTCTTGCTGCAACCAATAGCCGATGGTCGGAGCTCCCCCAACCCACATTGAAATGGGTATGGGAGCTCCGACGCGAAGTTTTCAGTTTTCGAGCGCAACGAGCTGTTACTTGACGTCGACCTTCGCTCCCGCCTCGGTGAGCTTCTTCTTGATCGTCTCGGCGTCGGCCTTCGACACGCCTTCCTTGACCGTCTTGGGGGCGCCGTCCACGAGGTCCTTGGCCTCCTTGAGGCCGAGGTTCGTGACCTCACGCACCGCCTTGATGACGCCGATCTTGTTCGCGCCGGCGTCGGCCAGGACGACGGTGAACTCCGTCTGCTCAGCCGCTGCAGCCGGAGCTCCGCCAGCCGCCGGCGCTCCGCCCACGGCCGCCACGGCGACGGGCGCTGCCTTGACGCCCCACTTGTCCTCGAGCTCCTTCGTCAGAGCGGCGAGGTCCAGAACGGACATCTTGGAAAGAAAGTCGACAACCTGATCCTTCGTCACATCGGCCATATCAATCGCTCCTTGGTTCGTTCACTAACGTGTTTGTTAAATCCAAAACGGAAATAGATGCCCGACCTGCGCGGCCGGTTACTTGGCTTCGTCCTGCTTGGCTTCGCCACCTTCGCCGAGCGCGCGCTCGCGCGCGGCCAGCAGGAGGGCGAAGTTCTGCTGCGCCGCGGTCGTAAGCCGCAGGAAGTTCTGGGGCACCGCGAGCAAAGTTGCAAGGAAAGTCGCCCGAAGCTCGTCCTTGCCCGGGAGGTTGGACAGGGCCTCGACCCCCTTGACGTCCAGCGCCTTGCCGTCGACGAAGCCGCCCTTGATGACGAACTTCTCCTCGCCCTTCGCGACCTTGGTCGCGATCTTGGCGGGGGCGGCAGGATCCTCGAACGAGTAAGCGATGGCCGTCGGGCCTTTGAACAACCTCTCCAGGCCCTCCATCGCCGTCCCCTCGACCGCCCGGCCGAGCAGCGTGTTCTTGACCACCTGATAGCGGCAGCCGTTCAGCCGGAACTCGCGGCGCAGGGCCGTGTCGTTCTTGACGTTGATGCCGCGGAAGTCGGCCAGCACCAGGCTCTGCGCCTTGGCGAGGTCCAGCTTCAACGCCGCGATGTTCTCTTCTTTGACAGCCCGTTCCATGTCTTCTTAGTCCTCGTTTGCCTGAACTACTTGGTCTCGAATTCAGCGACCAGCGGCAGGTGGTCGATCTTGATGCCGGGGCCCATGGTCGTGGAGACGGTGACGGACTTCATGTACGTCCCCTTGGCCGACTGAGGCTTGAGCCGCAGCAGCGTTTCGATCATCGTGCGGGCGTTGGCGAGCAGCTTTTCGCCGCCGAACGACGCCTTGCCGATGCGGGCCTGGACGATACCGGCCTTCTCGACGCGGAACTCGACGCGGCCGGCCTTCAGCTCGCGCACCGCCTTGGCGACGTCGTTGGTGACGGTCCCGACCTTCGGGTTCGGCATCAGACCCTTCGGACCCAGCACGCGGCCCAGCCGGCCGACCAGACCCATCATGTCGGGCGTCGCGACCATCGAGTCGAAGTCGGTCCAGTTCTCCTTCTGGATCTTCTCGACCAGGTCCTCGGCGCCGACCGCGTCCGCGCCCGCCGCCTTGGCCTCGTTGGCCTTGTCGCCCTTGGCGACGACGACGACGCGCTGGCTCTTGCCGGTGCCGTGCGGCAGCACGACCGCGCCGCGCACCATCTGATCGGCGTGCTTCGGGTCGACGCCGAGACGGACGGCGATGTCGACGCTCTCGTCGAACTTCGCCACCTTCGTCTCGGGGACGAGCTTGCACGCCTCGTCGATCGAGTAGCGCTTGCTGCGATCGACCTTGGCCGACGCGTTCTTGAACTTCTTTCCGTGCTGACCCATGGCTAGTTCCCGTACCCTTCGACTTCGATGCCCATCGACCGCGCCGTGCCGGCGATGGTTCGCATCGCCGCCTCGACGTCGGTGGTGTTGAGGTCGGGCATCTTCGTGGTGGCGATGTCGCGCAGCTGCTTGGCCGTGATCTTCCCGACCTTCACCTTGTTCGGTTCCTTCGACCCGGAGCCCGGCTTCTTCGCCGTGGGCAGCCCGGCCGCCTTCTTGATCAGGATCGGCGCGGGCGGGGTCTTGGTGATGAAGGTGAACGACCGGTCCGAGTAGACCGTGATCTCGACCGGGATCGTGACGTCGTCCTTCGTCTGCGCCTGAGTGCGCGCGTTGAACTGCTTGCAGAACTCCATGATGTTGACGCCGTGCTGGCCCAGCGCCGGCCCGATGGGCGGCGACGGGTTGGCCTTACCGGCAGGAACCTGGAGCTTGATGAATCCGCTGACCTTCTTCATTACGATTTCTCAATCTGTGAGTAATCGAGCTCGACCGGCGTTGCGCGGCCGAAGATCGACACGTTGACCCGCACCTTCTGCTTCTCCGCCTTGACCTCGACGACCGTTCCCGTGAAGTTGGCAAACGGGCCGTCAATCACGCGCACGGTCTCACCCTCGTCGAACGAAATCTTCGGCTTGGGGCGCGTGGCCCCCTCCGTCATCGCGACGTTGATGTTCTGGATCTCGGTCTCCTTGACCGGCTGCGGGTTCGTGCCGCCGAGGAATCCGGTGATCTTCGGCGTGTTCTTGACCAGGTGGAACGTCGCCTGGTCGAGATCCATCTGCACGAACATGTAGCCCGGGAAGAACTTCCGCGTCGTCGAACGCTTCTGTCCCTTCACCAGTTCGACCACGGTGTCCGTCGGGATGAGAATGTCGCCGAACTTCTCGTTCAAGCCCGCCTGACGGACCCGATCGAGAAGGGAGAGCTTGGCCTTGTTCTCGTGGCCCGAATAGGTGTGTACGACGTACCACTTCATCGGCATCAGAGACACCTCGTGGCTAACCGCTAAGGAACCAGCTTGTGAGTTTTGACCAAAGGACATCGAAACTGCTCAGGATGAGGGCCGAGATCAGCACCGTCACAATGACGACGACAGTCGCGGCCGATGTTTCTTTTCGGGTTGGCCAGGTGACCTTCTCCAATTCGCGCGTGACCTCGACAACAGATGCGAACACCTGTTCGTTTCGGTAAGCGACGATTGCGGCCGTTCCAGCCGTGACGAGCGCAATCGCGTTGACCAGGAGATCGTTGGGCTTGGCGAAGTAGCTCCACGCCCAGTCGGCCATCTTGGAGACGATGAACGCCAGGAGTAGCGCGCCAAGCGCAAACATCAAGTGGACGAATTTGTTCGGACCCATGACTTATGCCCACGCGCTTCCAGCAGGGCAGGAGGGACTCGAACCCCCAACCCGCGGATTTGGAGTCCGCTGCTCTACCATTAGAGCTACTGCCCTATGAGAATGACTGAACAACGGTTTCCTCTTACTTCGTTGTCTCTACTTGGTTTCTTTGTGATTGGTGTGCTTGCGGCAACGCGAACAGAACTTCGACAGCTCCAGCTTCTCGGCGTTGGCGCGCTTGTTCTTCGTCGTCGAGTAGTTGCGCTCGCGACAAGTCGTGCATTCGAGGGTGATGATGACTCTCTGTGCGGCCATGGCTGATTACTCCACAATCTCGGGTGTCACTTGGCCTTTACCTCTTCGTCGGGAAGAATCTTGACGACGACGCCGGCGCCGACGGTCTTGCCGCCCTCGCGGATCGCGAA
>DATMZL010000354.1:0-3999 GCA_035607075.1 Polyangia bacterium | reverse complement strand
GGCTGCCACAACCGCTGCGGCTTCTGCTACCTCGCCACCGGCGACACGCGCATCAAGTACCAGATGCGTCCGCCCGCGCAGGTCGCCGCCGAGTTCGTCGCGACGGGCGAGCCGTACGGCGTGTTCGTGGACAACAACCTGGGGTCGAACCGCCGTTACCTGCGCGCGCTGTGCGCAGCGCTGGCGCCGCTCGACAAGATCTGGAGCGCGGCGGTCACGCTGGACGTCACCGACGAGCCGGCGCTGGTGCGCGAGATGGCGCTGGCCGGCTGCACCGGCGTCTTCATCGGCTTCGAGAGCCTGACCGACGACAACCTGCGCGCCGCCGGCAAGCGCAGCCCGCGCGCCGAGGACTACGCGCGCCGCATCGCGATCTTCCACCGCAACGGCATCCAGGTAAACGGCAGCTTCGTGCTCGGCTTCGATCACGACCGGCTGGACGTGTTCGAGACGCTGGCGAACTGGATCGAAGAGCAGCGCATGGAATGCGCGACGTTCCACATCCTCACGCCGTATCCGAACACGCCGCTGTTCCGACAGATGAAAGGGGAGGGGCGCATGCTGCACGAGGACTGGTCGCTCTACGACACGGCCCACGCCGTGTTCCAGCCGAAGCACATGACGCCCGCCGAGCTGGAGGCCGGCTACGCCTGGATCTACCGGCGGCTGTTCTCGCTGGAATCGATCTGGGCGCGGCGCCCGCGCCAGGCCAGCGCCGTGCTGCCGTACCTGGCGATGGCGCTTCTTTACAAGCGCGCGAACCCGCTCTGGCGGTGGTTGATTCGCCACCGCCTGACGCACGCGCTGTGGAGCCCGCTGGTGCGGCTGACCCGCGCGCGGCACCGCAGCTTTCGCGCGCGCCTCGCGGCCGCGCCGTCGTCGGTGGCGGGACCGCTGCGCCTACCGGTGCGGCCCAGCGTCTGACACTACCAGCCGGAGCTGGTCGCGCCGCCCAGCACGGCGTGGACCGCGTAGACCTGGCCGCCGTACATCTTGATCATGTGCATGTCGGTGTTGCCCATGAACATCGTCATGCCGACGGCGATGCCGTTGTCGGGATCGGCGATGAGGATGCGCGGGTCCATCACGGGAGTTCCCGTCGGCATTCCCGCCGCGCAGCTGGTGCCGCCGTCGGTGCAGACGAAGTTGCCGTAGCCGTTCTCCAGCCGGCGGCAGCTGCTGACAGTGTTGCAGACGCCGCGCGGGAACATCCGGAAGTACTTGTCCATCCACGCGATCAGTTCGGCGCGCGTGTTTCGCTGCGCGGCCGCGGGCGGCGTCTCCCACATGATGGTGTTGTTGGCGGAGATGATCGCGGCCGGGTTCGACGCGAACGTCTGGCCGGAAAGCTTGTAGTCGCCCGGCCGCACGGCGATGGTCTCGATTTCGGTGATCATCTGGTTCTGCAGCTTCAGGCGGAGAGCGACCGGGATGTCCATGTTGCCGTCGGGCACGACAGCGTGCGTGGCGGAGCTGCAGGTCTCGACGTCGAGCGCGCTCTGCGCGTACTTGACCGCGCCGGCGGTCGCCCACAGCCCCTGACCCACCGTCATCACCTTGCCGTTCTCGGTGAACTTCACATTCGACGCCAGCGGCAGCGTCGAGGCGCTGTGCGCGGCGAGCGCCGTGAAATAAGCGGTGATCGTGTTGCGGAGCAGGTCGCGCGTGCAGGCGCTTGCGCCGCCGGTGCCGCTGCCGCCACCGCCCGCCGATCCGCCCCGGCCGCTGCTGCCCGGGCCGCCCGCGGTGCCACCGCCGCCGCCCCGACCCGCGCTGCCCGAGGTCCCGGCGTTGCTCGCGCCGCCCGCACCGGCCCCGCCGCCGCCCGCGCCCGCTTGGCCGCTCGTGCCGGCGATGCTCGATCCACCCGTGCCCGCGCTGCTCGTGCCGCCTCGGCCGGCGTCGCCGGGCGTCGCCGCGCCGCCCGTTCCGGAATTCGATCCGCCCGCGCCCAACCCACCACCCATACCGCCGGGGCCCGACGTGCCGCCGCTCGCCCCGGCCATCGCCGAGCCAGCGCCGCCCCCGGTGCCCGCCGGCTGATTGGAGGTCCCACCGCCGCACGCGCCGAGCACGAGCGTCGCGGCGACCAGGATTCGCCAGGTCGACTCAGGCATTTGCCCGCCTACCTTAGCCAATTCCCGATTTCCTTCCCGCGGATCGAAATCCCGTCAGGCACCGTAGGTATTTCGATCCAGCGATCTCTCCGGCTGGAAGAGGGAATACCTGGGCCAACAGGAGCCTGGGCATGCTACGCGCGCAAACCGTCCGATCGGCCCTCTTCGCGGGTACATGGCTGGGACTGTTGCTGGCCGCCTGCCAGGGGCCGGACGAATACTTCCGTGGGCCCGATAACGGTCTTGGCCAGGCGGGTAACGCGGCCACTGGCTTGGCCGGCAACGGAGCGGCCGGGAGCGTCGGGCCGACGGGCACGGCGGGTAGCCTCGCGCCCATGGGTGCGGCCGGCAGCACCATGCCAGCCGGCGCGGCCGGGACGACGGGCGCGGCGGGCACGACCGGCGCCGCCGGGACGACCGGCGCCGCCGGAACGAGCGGCGCGGCTGGGACGGCCGGCACCGCCGGTCGTGGGGGCGTGATGGGAACCGGCGGCGGCGCCGCGGGCCGCGGGGGAACGACGGGCGCCGGCGGCGGCGCCGCAGGTCGCGGAGGAACGACCGGCGCGGGTGGCGGGGCAGGCGGCCGGGGGGGCACCACCGGCGCCGCGGGTCGGGGCGGCACCACCGGAATGGCGGGTCGGGGCGGGCGCGGGGGCACGACCGGCGCGGCGGGCGCGACGGGAACGGCCGGCGGCAGCGGATCGTGTCCACTCGGCGGAAGACTCGACTGCACGGCGGCCGGGGCGCTGCAGCTGACGCCGGACGGCCAGGTCGTCGATTTCTCGACCGGGCAGTGGAACATGACGACCGGGAAGTTCTGCGATTCGCATGGCCTCGACGGCAGCCTGTCGTCCTATGCCGGCACCGGTTCGATGGCGGCGGCGGTCGTCGACACGATGGCGCAGAACCTCAAGCTCAACTTCACCGTTTCGGCCGGCCAGTACGCCGGCGGCCGCGTGAACTTCGATTCGTGCGTCGACGCGAGGACCCCGTTCAATTCGATCCAGTTCACCGCCTCGCTGACGGCGGGTAGCCTGAATGGGTGTAGCTGGCAGATCCAGGTCCAGACGCAGGATCGGCGCCCGACCACCGCGACGAACCCGACCGGCGGCACATGCACCGCGACGATGATGACCTGCGAGCAGTACCCGGCCGCGACGCTCGCCGCCCCGACCGCGACGGCGACCATGTTCACCACGCGGTTCACGGCCTTCGATAACCCGGGGAACCTGATGACCGCGATGGCCGGTCAGATTACCGGCCTTCAGTGGCAGGTCAATTCGAGCAACGGATCGGGCACGTGCATGGTCGAGCTGCACATCGATAACATCCGATTCGTCACGCAGTGATCAGACGCCATCAGCTTCTACGGGCGGCGGGACTCGCGCTGTTTGAGGAACCACCGGCATTTCGTCTTGCCGAACTCGCGCAGCTCGTCGAGCAGCGCTGGACTGCGATTCAGCTTCGACCGGTAACCGAGCTCGCGATCCATCGCGATGCGCTCGACGGTGATCGGGTGGTAGCGCGAATTCGTCAGCTTCCCGTTGGCGATCGCGCGATTGAGCATCTCGATGAACACCAGTTCCTGCTCCAGCGAAAGGTTACCGGAGAGCGCGTTTCGGCGGTCGAGGATCTCGTGCGTCTCGGTCGGGACGCGCGGGCAGGTGCTGGAGTTGATCTGGATGACCCAGATCTCGTCCACGTCGTACTCGATGAAGTCGTGGATCGGCGGGTTCTGGGAGAACAGGCCATCCCAGTAGACGCCGCGCCCGGGGACGTGAACGGCGCGAAACAGCTCGGGGATCGCCGCCGACGCCAGCATCACTTCGATGGAGAGATCCTCGCCGGAAAATAGCTCGAAGTGGCCGCTCAGCACCTCGAC
>DATMZL010000364.1:0-4619 GCA_035607075.1 Polyangia bacterium | reverse complement strand
GTCGCCACCGTCAGGTCGACGACCTGGTTTGTCGCCGCCGCGACGATGATCGGCGACTGCGCGAGCAACTGGCCCGCGCTGTCGACCGCGCGGACCTGCAAGTTCGGCTGCGCGTGCGGCACGCCGTTGTTGTTGAAGCTTGCCGCCTGGAACGAGATCGAATAGCTGCCGTCGGTCGCCAGCGCCGCCACGCCCAGCTGGACCTGCGAACCGTTGGTGACGTCGAAGGCCATCGCCGTCCCGGAGCCGACCGGCGCGCCGTTCGCCTGGCGGACGTGACCGGTGACCGTCCATCCGCCCGGTATGATCGTGGCGCTGACACCGATGACGATCTTCACCGTCGATCCGCTGGGGATCGCGTTGAAGACCGACGTCGTGTAGACCAGTTGCTCGGCGGTGTTCCAGACCTCGAACTTGAGGTTCGGCTGGTCGCGCGGCGGCGAGAACGCCGCGATGTTCTGCATGAAGATCGGCAGCCAACCGCCGGTCGAGGGGTTGAAGCCGCTCTGCCCCTCGTCGGTGACGATCGCACCGTTGACGTCGAACGCCTTGACGCGCGCGATCTCGTTCTGGTTCGGCCGGGTGACGCCGTCCGCCTTGAACAGCTCGATGTAGATGACGTACGGATTCGCAGCAGGCATCGTCGTTGTCTCCTTATCCCTTTGATTGCTGTACGGGACGCGCTCCGGGCGCGGTACTGCGGGAAACCTCAGGGACACGTGGGCGGAAGCGCGAGCCGGTGCTCAGGGCTCGAGCAGCTTCACGAGCAGCGTCGCCCGATTGTCGACGCCGGCCTTGTCGAAGATCCCTTTGAGATGGAACTCGACGGTCCGTTCGCTGATGCCGAGCGTCTGCGCGATCAGTCCGTTGGTGAGACCGTGCGCGAGCCAGCGGAGCACTTCCGTCTGACGGGCGGTCAGCTTCCAGCGCTGGCTCGCCACGCGCAGCGGATCGCGAACGACCTGATTTCGCGGGCCGCGCCGGACCGCCAGGAACCCGTGCTGTTCCTCGGTGCCATACAACGGCGTCAGATCCCAGGAGGGGTCGGCCGGCGTGCCGGCGATCGCCTCCGCCAGCGCGCGCGACACGCCCGGGCCGTCCTCCTCCAACAGTGTCTGCGCGTTCGTGTTGGCGTGCAGGACCTCGCCGCCCAGGTCGACGACCACCGCCGGCGCGCCGATCGCGTTCAAGGCCGTGTCGAGCACCGCCAACGCGGTGGTCCCCCGCAACCAGCGGCCGTCGGCAGCTCCAGCGCCGGCTTTTGGTGGCACATGCCACCGCCCTCCGCTCTTCACGAGACGCCTCCGACCGCCCGTCCCGGCAAGACAAACATCGTCTTCCCTCTCTCTTGGAGTGCCCAGCTCGTCCGAGGTTCCAATCACCAATGTCAGCGGAACATTCCGCGACGCCGGCTTCAGACGCTCCACATGGGATTGAGCGTTCCATGTCTGTACAAGCGGTCAAGGGACAGCCTGTGACAGCGCGACGATTTGCCAACGACGCCAACGATGTTCGTTGAGCGACTTACATAAAAGCCATCGTCCGTTGACTTTCCGACAGTCCCCCAAACGTTCGGACGAAATTTCGACACCTCTGTCTCGGCTGCGCTGCGCCGTCCCCGCAACCTTTCGCGGGTTTTCACGGGTGGACGGGCGTCCTCGCATGCCGCATGAGATCGAAGTGAGATTGATCAACCAATGACAATGCGGCCATTGATCAAGCGGACAATCAGTCGACTTTTAATTGCTGGTTTGTTTCTGGCGGGATCGGTTGCGTTCACGCGCGCCGCGGACGCTCCGGAGCCTCCGGCACCGCTTTCGGTCGCCGGGCTGTCCGTGCTGGCGGGCGGCGCCGGGAAGAAGGGGTCACTCAACTTCCAGATGGGCGACGCTATCCACGTGAAGCTGGCGCCCGGGAACCTGGCGCAGCTTCAGGCCGCGGCGCAGGCGGGGAAGAAGCGGCTCGGCCTGTCGCTGAACGGCCACTTCCTGGTCGACGTACCTCCGCTCGTGATGGGAGGCGACGAGCTGGTCTTCGTTCCAACCCGCAACGACGCCAGCAAAGCGTTCTGGGACGAGCTGTGGGGTGGGCGGTTGCTGACGCCGCAGACGTTGACGGTGGCGGTCGGGCTCGAGGACGCGAGCCTCATCGTGACCTCGGAGACCAACCTGCTGATGGAGCCGCTTCAGGGTGCGAAGGCTTTCTCGCTCCTCGCCGGCGGCGTGCTGCTGTTGATCGTGGTGATCGGGCTCGCCGTCAGGACGCCGCTGGTGCGCGATGGCGCGCGGCTCGCGGGCGGCAAGCTTCCGACGTACAGCCTGGCGCGCACGCAGATGGCGTTCTGGTTCGTCAACGTCGTGCTGGCGGTGCTGATCATCTGGGCGGTGACCGGATCCGTACCGCCCATCACCAGCTCGGTCCTGGGGTTGATGGGAATCGGCGCCGGCACGGCGCTCGGTGCGGTGCTGCTCGATCAGAATGGCGGTCCGCCCGAGACCCCGCCCAAGGCGTCGGCCAGCTTCTTCAAGGACATCCTGACCGACGGCGCCTCCATCGGTCTACACCGCTTCCAGATGCTCGTCTGGACGGTCGTCGTGTTCTTCGTCTTCTGGGGCGCGGTCTGGAACAAGCTCGCGCTGCCCGAATTCGATAACACGCTGCTCGCGCTGATGGGCATCAGCGCCGCCGCCTACCTCGGCCTCAAGTTTCCCGAGAACCTGGCGGCGAAGTAGGGACGCGTGGGTTCTGGTAACATCGATCGTTCCGAGAGGCGGCATCGCGCGCTCTCGTTCCGCAAGAACGGTCCGCCGTGCAAGTAGATGAAGCGTCGCTAGCTGGCAGCAGTCTGGGTGAGCGCTACCGCCTTCTCGAAGTGATCGGTGAGGGCGGCATGGGTCGCGTCTACCGCGCCGTGCAGCTCGCCACCGGGCAGGCGGTCGCGCTGAAGCTGCTGCACCCCGACGTCGCCAGCGACGCCCAGATCGTGCAGCGGTTTCAGCGTGAAGCGAAGCTGACGACCGAGCTCTCCCATCCCCACATCGTCAAGGTCATCGAGTTCGGCGAGCTCGACGGTCGTCTGTTTCTGGCGATGGAGATGATCGCCGGCAAGCCGCTCGCAAGCATGATCGAGCGCGGTGGCAGCGCGCGGGGCCGACGGCTGGGCGTCAAGCGGACACTGGCGATCATGGGCCCGGTGCTCGATGCGCTGGAGTACGCGCATGGGCGCGGCGTGGTGCACCGCGATCTCAAGCCCGAAAACATCATGGTGATTCCGGAGCGCGGCCTGTTCGCGCGCGACGGCGTGAAGCTGCTGGATTTCGGAATCGCGAAGCTGGGCGATCGGGCCCAGGCGAAGACGCAGAAGCTGACGCAACACGGGCTGGTGCTGGGAACGCCCGGTTACATGGCGCCCGAACAGGCGGCCGGCCAGCAGGCCGACGCGCGCAGCGATATCTACTCGTGCGGCGTGATCCTCTACCAGATGCTGACCGGGCAGCGGCCTTTCGTGGCTGATTCGGGCGTGGAGGTCCTGGTCATGCACCTGAATGCCCCGCCGCGATCGCTCCGCGCCGTCGCGCCCTGGGCCGGGATCCCCACCGCTCTGGACGGCGTGGTTCTGCGCGCGCTGGCGAAGAAGCCGGCCGAGCGTTTCCAGACGGCGCGCGAGCTGCGCCACGCGCTCGAACGCGGGGCGCGCGGCTACGCCGACGCGGGCGTCAGCGGGCTCGAGGCGACGATGATGGCGCCTCCTACATCGGCGCGCCGGACGCGATCACGGTGGATGCCTTTCGTGATCATCGCGGCCGCCGCGGCGCTGCTGATAGGGAATCACCTGCGGAAGAAGGTATTGGGCCGGCGGAATGCGTCGTCCGTCGCGAGCGAGGCCGCCCGCAAGCTGCGTGCGGTCGCGAGCAGCGAGCCGCTCGCGCCCGCGCCGCCGCCCCCGCGCGAGACTCCCAAGCGATCAGCGCCCGAACCGGCGCGAGAGCCGCAAGTGGAGACGAAGCCGGCGGCGACGAAGCCCGCCGTGAAGCGAGAGCCGTCCGTCGCGACGAAACCTGCGGTCAAGCGCGTTTCGTCGACAAGCACCAAGCACGTCGTGAAGCGCGCATCGGCCACGAAGACCACGCACACCGCCAAGCGGGCCCACGCCAAGTCGAAGAAGAAGACGGTCCGAAAACGGAAGGGCTGACGGCGACGCGCGGGAGCGCCTGGACACAAAAGCGGTGCAAGCGTAGAAGCGCGCTTGCCGAAAGGCGAGGAGGCATCGATGGCTCGCGTGACTGGGATCGGCGGCGTGTTCTTCAAGTCAACCTCGGACCACAAACGCCTGGCTGCCTGGTACAAGGACAACCTGGGCTTGGCGCTCGAAGAATGGGGCGGAGCGATCTTGAGGTGGCCCGACGATCACGGACCTGATCGCGGCGTCACCGTCTGGCACGTCGCTGAGCGCGAGTCGAAGTGGTTCAGCCCCAGCACCTCCAGCTTCATGATCAACTACCGCGTCGACGACCTGACGGCGCTGCTCGCGCAGCTCACGAAAAACGGCGTCGAGATCGTGAAGGGCCCCGACGCCGACGAGACCGGCAAGTTCGCCTGGGTCATGGATCCCGACGGCA
>DATMZL010001150.1:0-2239 GCA_035607075.1 Polyangia bacterium | reverse complement strand
TAACGGGCGCTGGACCGCCACCGGGTCCTGATACCGGTGTGACCCCGTCGCCGGGGGATTAGCGGGCGTTGAGCCGTCGCCGGGCTTTATCCGGGCGTCCGTTCACGTCCCCATCAATCCCCGCGACAGGAGGCCATTTTGGCCGATATGAACGTCACCCCGGCGAGACCGGGCTTAACGCCGCTCATCTGGGACAGCGACTTTTTCACCGAGTACGTCCGCAAGAACCAGTTCGCTCGTTACATGGGCACGACCATGGGCGCGATGATCCAGGTGCGTGAGGATCTGACGCGCAAGAGCGGCGATACGGTTGTTTTCCCCACCGTGCGACGCCTGATCGGCGCCGGGGTCACTGGCAATACCGTTTTGGAGGGCAATGAGGAAATCCTCAACGCCCGCTCGCTGAACCTGACCGTCGCCCCGTTCCGCCACGCCGTCGCCGTCTCAGAGTGGGACGAGCAGAAATCCGTCATCGACCTCCGCGAGGCCGCCAGGGAAGCCCTGATGGTCTGGGAACTGGAGAAGATGCGGAACGACATCATCACCTCGCTGGAGGCGATGACGGCGGACGGCAACGTCCAGATCCCGTATGCCACGGCGTCGGCGGCGCAGCGCAACACCTGGATGGTCAACAACGCTGATCGCGTCCTGTTCGGCAACTCCAAGGGCAACGCGTCGTCCGGCGTGATGGCGACCGCGCTGCTGACGATCAACAACACCACCGGCAAGATGACGGCGGCGACCGTGACGCTGGCCAAGCGCATCGCCCGCACCGCCTCGCCGCGCATCCGCCCCATCAGCGTCAACGATGACGAAGAATGGTTCGTGATGTTCATGCCGTCGCTGCCGTTCCGCGACCTGATGAACGACCCCGTCATCGTCAATACGTTGCAATACGCGTGGGATCGCGGGCGCGACAATCCGTTGTTCACGGCTGGCGACATCATCTACAACGGCGTCATCATCCGCGAAATTCCGGAGATGCCGGTCATCGCTGGCGCCGGCGCGGGCGGCATCGACGTGGCCGCGTCGTGCCTCTGCGGCGCGCAGGCGCTCGGCGTTGCCTGGGCGCAACGGATGAAGTCGACGACGAATACACGTGACTATGGCTACATGCACGGCGTCGGCATTCAGGAGATGCGCGGCATCGGCAAGTTGCGATTCGGTATCGACCCAACGGTGGACACGACCAAGCCGGTCGATGCCGGGATCGTGACTGTCTACACCGCCGCGGTCGCTGACGCATAAAGGGAGAGTTATGACATGGCGACATCACCAGCCAGCAGCACCGTTTCCGGGTCGGGGAGCGGCGCGGACACGAAGACCGGCGCGGCCACGCAGACCGCCGCCCCGGCTGTCGATCCGGCCGCCGCCGCCGCGCTGAAGGAGGCCCAGGCCGCCGCCTCGATCGGCGCGCAGGTCATCCTGGATTTCAACGATGATACGTCGAAAGGCGCGAGGGGTGGCGCGGGTGCCACGATGGAGGAGAACACCGCGGCCAGGGATGCCGGCCTTATCGGCCTGGGCCTTGATCCGGTGAATTGCTCTGGGCCGCCGCTGACAGCGGACCAGATGGCCGCCAGGAAGGCCGCGGCGGACGCGGCGGCATCTGCCTCGCCAACGTTCTACCCGCCGCCCTCGGGCCATGCGACGAAGACGTCGAGCCTCGCCGCCGGCATTGACACGGGCGATGTGCCGCCCCCGCCCGCGGGCTCGGTGACCGGCGCGGCCGCCAGGTGAGGTGACCGTCCCCGTCTCCACCATCGCCCAGCAGGCGCTCCGCAAGATCGGCGTGCGGGTGGTGCCGCTCGACGATTCGCCCACGCTGACCGAGATGGTGCCGGTGGCGACGATCGCGACGATGGCGCTCGTGGAGCTGGGCGTCATCGCCTCGGACGAAACGCCGCTGACGTCCGATCAGGCGCTCGCGCTCGACAAGGTGGCGTCCGTTCACGCCGCCCTCGACGCGCAGGGCGTGGTCTGGTGGGCCGGGACGGCGGTGCCGCGCGCGTTCGTCGAGGAATACACCAAGCTGACGGCGGCGCAGGCCTCGAGCAGCTTCGGCAAGGCGGCCGACCCGGCGTTGGTCGCGCTGCTGGAGGGGCGCGTGCGGAAGGGCGCGATGGTGTTGTCCGCGGACGACAACGCCGTCCAGGCCGTCATGGCGGTGCATCAGGACCTCGTGATGCGCGGCATCGCGCGGTGGACCTCGGCGGACATACCCGACGCGCTGGGCGAG
>DATMZL010000386.1:0-11440 GCA_035607075.1 Polyangia bacterium | reverse complement strand
CAACGGTTACCGCTGTTTCCGCTGCGCGCAGGCCGCGGCCATCGACCAGCACAACGCCAACATCGCCGCCCGGATCGAGGACAACAACCGCGGCGCGGTGATGATGGGCGTCCTGAGCGGCTTCAAGTATCGCGTCGAGTTCCATTGCACGGAGTGCAAGGAGGAGCTGGACACGCGACCGGGCCTGTTCAGGTTCCGCCTGCCGCCGCCCACCATCGCGTGCCAGAAGTGCGGGCACGCCTACGTGGTCAAGTTCGCGCAGCGGACGCTCTGGCTCTACAGGCTGATCTTCAAGGTCGCGTTCCTGCTCGCCGTTCTCCTGCGCGTCCCGGCGCTTCGCACGGCGATCCCCGGCGGCGTGCCAGACGTCGCCGTCCAGCTGCTGCTCGACTTCGGAATCGCGCTGGCGGCCGCCACCGTGCTCTGTGTCCCCGCCGCGCTGCTGAGCGGCCGGAAGAAGCCGGCCGCGTAACCGTCCGGCGCGGTCGACATCGAAGCCACCGTGAAATCGACGGAATCGGCGGAATCGCCGCCACTGCTGCAGATTGATCTCTTCGCTGACGTCGTCTGCCCGTGGTGCTTCCTCGGCAGCGAACGCCTCGAACGCGTGCTGACGTCGCTGGGGCAGCCGGCGCGCGTCGTTCACCATCCGTTCATGCTCGATCCGAACACGCCGCCGGAAGGCGACGACGTCCCTGCCCGCCTGCGGCGCAAGTACCGCGTGCCGCCCGAGCAGCTGTGGGCCCGGCTGGAGGCCGAGGCCCGCAAGTCCGACCTGCAGCTCGACCTGTCGAAGCAGCGCTGGAGCTATCCGACGGCGCGCGCCCACACGCTGATCCGCCACGCTGCGGCGAAGGGGACGCAGCGGGCGCTGGTGCGCGCCCTCTACCAGGCCTACTTCCAGGACGCGCGAAACATCCACGATCCCGCGACGCTCGCCGACATTGCCGCGCCGCACGGCTTCGACAGCGACGAGGTGACGCGGCTGACCACGGATCAGGGCGAGCTCGCAGAGACGCACGAGGAGGCGCGCGCCGCGGCCGCCGCGGGCGTCGACGGCGTGCCGCTGTTCGTCTTCGGTCAGCGGCTGGCCGTGGCCGGCGCTCAGCCAGAAATCGTCATCAAAGGCGCAATTGAGCAGGCTCTCACTGGCAATCAGTGATGTAGTCTGCGCCTGTGTTTGGCCTGCGTTCGCGCGTGACGCGATCGACGGCGATTGCGTTCGTCGTCGCGGCTGCAATCGGCGCGACCGCGTGCGGCGGTTCGGGCGGCGGCAAGCCGTCTTCCAACGTCGACGCGTCGGCCGACAAGCCGCACACCTGCGCGACCGCGACCACGCCCGGCAGCGCGATGAACGGCGACGCGTGCAGCTGCGCCAGCGACTGTCAGAGCCAGTTCTGCGTCGGCGGCGTCTGCTGCAACACCGCCTGCACGGGCACGTGCATGGCCTGCGACGTCCAGGGCTCGCCAGGAATCTGCACCTTCGTTCCCGCCGGCGCGGTGCCGCGCGCCGCGAACGAATGCCCGGCGGCTGAACCATCCAGCTGCGGCCTTGACGGGACTTGCGACGGAGCGGGCGCCTGCCGCGACTGCCTCGCGGGGACGATCTGCCAGGCCGGTTCCTGCTCCGACGGAGCGGTCGTCGGCGTCAACGTCTGCGACGGACGCGGGCGCTGCAAGCCCGGGCCGGCGACGATCTGCGCGCCCTTCGACTGCGATCCCACGACCAACGCCTGTGTCGTGACCTGTCATTCGAACGCCGACTGCATCGACGGCGTCGCGTGCGTGAACGGCAGTTGCGGTCCCAAGCGGCCCGGCGCCGTCTGCAGCAAGGACGCCGACTGCGCCTCGGGGTTCTGCACCGACGGCGTCTGCTGCAACATCGCGTGCCGCGGCGCCTGCGTCAGCTGCAATCAAATCGGGCGTGTCGGCACGTGCTGGCCGATCGATCTCGGCGCCGCCGATCCGCACGGGATCTGCAAGGACAAGGGTCCACCGTCGTGCGGGCAGACGGGCACCTGTGACGGGATCGGCGGCTGCGCGCTGTACGCGGCCGAGACCATCTGCATCGCGCCGGGGTGCAGCGGCGATCGCCTGAACACGCCCGGCACCTGCAACGGCATCGGCGCCTGCCGCCCGCCGGGTATCCAGGTCTGCGCGCCTTACCGGTGCAACAACGGCTCCTGCAATTCCCGCTGTATGGTCGATGCCGACTGCGTCAGCGGCCAGGTCTGCGAAAACGGCAGCTGCGGCCCGAAGCCCAACGGGCAACCGTGCGCCGCCGCCAGCGAGTGCATCAGCAACTTCTGCGTCGACGGCGTCTGCTGCGCCGAGGCCTGCCAGGGCGCTTGCCGGAGCTGCGCGCTTCCGTCGTCGATGGGGCGCTGCGTGCCCGTCCCCGACGGCGCGTCCGATCCGCGCAACATCTGCGTGGACGAAGGCGCGACCAGCTGCGGACGCGACGGGAAGTGCGACGGCGCGTCCGGGTGCCGCTCGTACGGAAAAGGAACGATCTGCGCGGGCGAGCGGTGCGAGAACAACGTCTACACCCCGCCCGCGACCTGCAACGACACCGGCAACTGCGTCGCGCCCGATTCGACCCCCTGCGCGCCGTTCGCGTGCAACGGCACGCGTTGCTTCATGGCGTGCACCACCGACGCGAACTGCGTGGCGGGTAAGGTCTGCGCCAACAACTCTTGCGGCCTGAAGCTGAACGGCGCTTTCTGCTCGGACAAGAAAGAATGCGCGTCGGGGAATTGCGCGCAGGGCGTGTGCTGCGCGAGCGCTTGCGCCGGAATGTGCAAGTCGTGCGCGCTGCCGACGTCGATGGGCGTCTGCGCCAACATCCCCGACGGCCAGCCGGATCCGACGGCGACCTGCGTCTACAGCGACCAGAACACCTGTGGCGCCAACGGACGATGCCAGGCGGGCGCCTGCCAGAACCACGCGCACGGCACGCAGTGCAAGCCCGCCTCCTGCCCGGCAAACTCCACGACGTTCACGCCGGCAGGTAGCTGCGACGGCGCCGGCACCTGCACGGTTCCGGCGGCGACGTCGTGCTTCCCGTTCAGCTGCGGCACCGGCGCCTGCAAGTCGACGTGCACGTCCGACGCCGACTGCGCGTCGCCGGGCGTTTGCAGCGGCGGCTCGTGCGGGCTCAAGACCGACGGCGCCATGTGCGGGGCGGGCGGCGAGTGCGCGAGCGGACTCTGCGTCCAGGGCGTGTGCTGCAAGACCGCGTGCACGGGCACCTGCATGTCGTGCGCGCTCACTGGAAGCGCGGGCACTTGCACGCCGGTCCCGGGCGGCGCCCGCGATCCCGCCGGCCGGTGTCCCGATCAGGGCGCCGTCAGCTGTGGGACGAACGGTTTCTGCGACGGCGCGGGCGCCTGCCAGAAATACGACGCCGGCACGCAATGTGCCCCGCCGGTGTGCCCGCTGGGCGCGAACGCGGCGACGCTCGCGCGCACCTGCGACGGCGCCGGCACGTGCCGGCCCGCCGCGACGCAGACGTGCGCGCCGTACACGTGCAACGGGTCGACCTGCCGGTCGTCGTGCGCCATGGACAGCGATTGCGTCGCGGGCAAGGTTTGCAACAACGGCTCGTGCGGGAACAAGCGGCTCGGGCAGATCTGCGCCGCCGGCGCCGAGTGCGACAGCGGCAACTGCGTCGACGGCGTCTGCTGCGGGTCGCCGTCCTGCGGGACGTGCGCCGCCTGCAACGTCGTCGGGAATGCCGGCACCTGCAAGCCAGTCCCGGCCGGCGCGATGGAGCCGCACGGCGGATGCGCCGCCGCTCCGCCCTGCGGGTTCAACGGAACCTGTGACGGCGCCGGCGCGTGCCGGCCGATGACCGCGGGCACCAGCTGCGGGACCGCGTCGTGCAGCGGATCCACCTTCACGCCCGTCGGGAGCTGCGACGGCGCCGGCGTCTGCCGGCAGACAAGCACCAGCTGCGCGCCCTACGTCTGCGGGACGGGTGCGTGCAACACGACCTGCGCGGTGAACACGGACTGCGTCCTCGGGTACAGCTGCCTCGGCAGCTCGTGCACGAACCTCAAAGCCAACGGCGCCGTCTGCAACGTGTCGACCGAATGCATCAGCGGTTTCTGCACGGAAGGGTTCTGTTGCGGGGCGGCATCGTGCGGCACTTGCAAGTCGTGTGCGATTGCCGGCAAGCAGGGCACCTGTTCGCCGATCGCGGACGGGACCGCGTGCGGTTCGGCCACGTGCGACGGACAGGACCGCTACCGTCCCGCGTCCACCTGTTCCGCGGGAACCTGCACGATGTCGACGACGCGCATCGAATGCGCGCCGTATGCATGTGATGTCGTGGCGGCGTGCAAGACCAGCTGTACCAGCGACGCCGATTGCGCGAAGAAGAACACGTGCACCGTCCCTGCCAGCGGTCCCGGTACCTGCGGGCCTTAGATTCAATCTGAGGGGAGGGACGACATGGCTCATGCGCAATGCGAGACGTGCGGCAACATCTACGACAAGGCGTTTCATGTGTCGCTGGACGGACAGACGCATGTGTTCGACAGCTTCGAATGCGCCATCGAGGCGCTGGCGCCCCGTTGCACGCACTGCCACTGCCGTGTGATCGGCCACGGCGTCGAGCGCGCGGGGGACATTTTTTGCTGCCGCCACTGCGCCGACGCGACGGACGTCATGCCGATGACCGACCGCAACGGCGCGCGCGCAACCGGCCGCGTATCGACCTGACGGCCTTCGCGCGCTTCGCGTGGGCTGTCAGTCCAGACGCATGCCCAGGCGCACGGTGATCGGCAGCGCGTGCCACCGCGCGGTCGACACGTAGGACAGCGGCGGCGAATCGACGGCGAGCTCCAGGCGGCCGACCTCGAGCGCGACGCCGCCGCGCGCCGCGACGTCGACCGCCAGCGCGCGACCGGCCAGCGCGCCCACGCGCACCAGCGCCGGCGTCGCGTTGACGGCCAGCCGGCCTGGCAGCAGGTACGCGCGCAACGTCGGCGCGACCGCGAGCCCACCACCCGGAGCGTCATTCTCGATGCGCCCGCCGTCGACCTCGACTTGTACGCCCGGCGCCAGGCCGGCGCGCCGGTCCCAGACGTCGCGATCGCGCCGCCACTCGAAACCGAAGCCCGCGAACGAATTCTCGCGCTGCGATACGGCCGTGGCCGCGAGGTAAATGGTGCGCGTGGATCGCGCCGAGCGAAACGAACGGACCTCGTCGATCCGCGGCGGATCCCAGGTGGCGATGGCATCGGCGCCCGGCGGATCGCTCCTGCCGATCCGTTCGTGCGACCATCCGAATGACAGCCCCACCCAGGAATCACCGATCGCGCGTTCCGTCCACGACCACCTGGGGCCCTCGATGCCCAGCCAGACCGCGTCGCCGAGCGGGACCAGCAGAACGCCGAGGCTGGCGACCGCGTCCGCGCGGCAGGATTCGAAGTGCGTGTCACAAGCGACGCGCACTCCGATCGGAGCCGCGCCGATCGTGAAGCGGCGGACCAGCGGCAGCAGCAGCGCCAGCTCGGTGCCGGCGCCCAACTGGCCGGCGCCGTCGGCGCGCGTGTAGGCCACGCCGCTCGTCAGCCCCAGGACGAAGGGCGTCGCCGGGCCCAGGAACAGCTTCGCACCCCACAATCCGCCGCCCAGCCGGTGATCGCCGAGGATGCCCTGCGCGCCCACGAAGACGTCGGAGCGACGCAGCGGATCGGGCGGCGCGGCCGGCAGCTCGGCGGGCGCGTGGACGCTGGTCAGGTGATCGCGGACGAAGCCGAGCCAAACGCGGGTCTCGTCCCCAGCGCCGGAGAACAGCGACGCCTGGCGGCCGTGCGCGCTGGCCCCGGTTCGCGCCCGGTAGATCGCGACGAGAAAATCCACGACCGCGTCGGCAGCCGCGCTCCCGCGCTCGGTCAGGCAGTCTTCGGGGAACGCGTACGGATTGCGGAAATCGCTGCAAGCGCGGCCGTCATGCGCGTACGCGTCCGCGCGCACGGCTTCGGCGTCGCGGCGATCCGTGATCGCGTGGTGCGTCTCGGCCGGAAAGCGCGCCCGACCGTGCCAGAGCGCGCGCGGCCAGTCGATCAGCGTCCAGGACAGAAGGTGCTCGATCTCGAAGTGCGGCGTCCGTCTGACGTGGGCGGCCGAGAACGAATCCTGCAGCGCGTGCATCAGCGCGTACGTCCCCGCCAACCGCCACTGCGCGAGCTGCGGGTCGCGCAGGATCAGGTCGAAAGCCGCGCCCAGGACGCGCACGCACCGCTGGTACGCGACGGTCACCAGCGCCGCGGGCACGCCGACGCGCGGGTCCGGCGGCGTGAGACCGTCGCTCGTGTTCGCCATGAAGTGCTGGCACTGCCCCTGCTGGCCCAGCTGGCGATCGATCACGAGATCGGGCGCGCCCGCATGAAGCGCCGGCCAGTACCGCATCGGGAAGTCGAGCCGCTGCGCGGGGCCGCAGTCTCCGCGCGGCCTGTTGCGATCGAAGCAGGGCGGCTGGGCGAGCACGCCGGTCGCGATCAACGCGCCCAGCAGCGCGCGCCCCGACACCGCGGACGCGCCGGTCCCGGGCACGACCTCCAGCGCGAGCAAGCGCCGGTACGCGACCGCCTCGATGATCTCGTGGCTGTCGAGATCGAACGCCGACGCCCGCGCGCCGAAGAGCGCGATCGCGATCGCCACCGCGACGCCGGCCTTGCGACCCACGGCGTCCGAACGTGGGTACGCGTGCGGCCGCCTCGCCGGAGATCCACGTCAGGCGAAGGCTGATTCGGAGGTCAGTCTCGACGTTTCGCCGGAAGCGGACCCACCAGCCAGCCTTCGACCTGGGCGGCCTGAGCGGTCCACCCCGCCGCCCGGTAGGCGTCGCGCGCGGCGAGCGCCAGGGTCCGCGCGCGCGGGCGCTGCTCGCTCGCATCGTGGAGCGCGCGCGCGAGCGCAAAGCGCGTATCCGCGATGATCCGGGGCATTTCGTGGGCGGCCTCGCGCAACCGCAGAGCACGCTCGAGGATCTCGACCGCCTCTCGCGCGCGGCCCACGCTCCGCAGGGCGTTGCCGATACCCGTCATCGGGTAAGCGAGCTGCGGATCGTCTGCCGGAACGTACGTGTGAAAGATGCGAAGGGCGCCCTCGAAGGCCGCCCGCGCCTCGTCGTGGCGTCCGAGCGCCTCCAGCATTTCGCCGCGATTGCTGAGCTGCTGGGCGCGGGTGGGATGGTCGGGACCATGGACGCGCAGCGCGATCTCGATGCCCCTGTCCGCTGCTTCGAGGGCGCCGACGGGATCCTGGGCCTCGAGCCGCTGATTGGCCAGGTTGTCCCACAGCACCCCGGCTCCGTAGCCGTCGAGCGCGTCGCGAACACGCGCGCCGGCCTCGTCCGCCTGGCGCAGCAACTCGATCGCCCGCTCGGTGCTCGAGAGCGCGGTCTTGAAATCGCCGCGCGCCTCCGCGTTGATCGCCTTCACGTTCAGCAGCGCCGAGGCGTCGCGCTCGTGCCCGGGCCCGAGACGTTCGAGGAGCGCGCTCGCCAGATCGTCCCACGTCTTCGCCTCCTCGTGCCTTCCGGCGTGGTAACCGAGGATCGCGAGGAGCTGGGTCGCGGCGCTGAGCGCTAGATCGTCCCGGCGGGCGATGACAGCGGAAAGGAACGCGGCTCGCAGCGTCGCGATCGCCGCCGTGTTGTCTCCCACCAGTGACTCGAGCGAACCGCGCTCCAGCGTCACATCGGCGACCAGCGGCTCGTACTTCGTCGCCTTCGCCTCGTCCACCAGCGTCGCCACCTGCGCGCGCGCGTCCGCCCACCTGCCCGATCGACCGACCGCGTACACCGTCGCCAGCCGGTCCTGGATGTCCTCGACGCGCCGCCGGACCGCCTGATCTCCCGGCAGCGGCGGCGCGGAGCGAAGCGCGATCATGTCTGCGCATCGATCGATCGACGGCAGGCCGTGAACGCGCTCGAGCGATTGCGCGACGACATCCTTGTCCGCCTTGACGAGCGTGTCCGTCAGCGCGCGCAGCGCCGACAGCGATCGCCGCAGGCACGAGGATCGCAGATCGAGCTCGGCGACTGACTGCGCGCCGCGGACGTGCGTCGCCTCGCACGCGTCCGTGGCCCCTGCGGTCCACGCCGCCGCGTAGCGATCGAGGGCGGCGGCGACCCGGTTCCAGGCATCCGCTGCGAACGACGCCCCGGTCGCGTAAAAGGCACGCTGGGTGGCGGCGCGGCGCGCGCCCGCGTCTCTGCCCCAGATGCCGGCGATCGGGCTGCTGGCCGTCCGACACAGACGCGCGCCGCGCCCCGCGTACCAGCGCGCGCCGCCGAGACCGGCCAGCACCATCACCGCGACCGCCGCTCCAGCGACGCGACGAACGGCGCGCCGGCGCGGATCGTAGGAGAGCGCCTCGGCCAGCGCCTCCATCGACGGAAAGCGCGCCGCGGGATCGGTCGCGAGCCCGCGCAGAATCGCCCGTCGCAACTCGGCGGGTAGCGCCGATCGGGCGGGCACCGCGCGAATCCGGCCGCTGATCACGGCGTCCGCGATCTGAAGGACGTTGTCACCCGCGAACGGCCGCTGGCCGTAGAACGCGTGATAGAGCGCGACACAGAACGCGAACTGGTCGGTGCGCGCGTCGGCGCGCAGCCCGCCGAACTGCTCGGGCGCCATGTACACGGGCGTGCCGAGGATCGCGCCCGTGCGGGTCAGCGCGACCGCATGCGCTTCGGGCGCGATCGGGCCCACCGGATCGGGCGCGGGCGCCGCGTCGCCGTCGGGCTGGGATGCGTCGCGGGCCAGGCCGAAGTCCATCACGCGGATGGCGCCATCCCGCCCGACCATGACGTTCTGGGGTTTGAAGTCCCGATGGACCAGGCCGGCGCGGTGGGCGGCCGCGAGCCCGCGCGCGGCCGACAGGAACGCGTCGCGGATCTCGCGCCATGAACGCGCCTCGCGCTTCAGCCACGCTTCGAGCGTCTCTCCGTCGACGAACTCCATCGCGAGGAAGACGCGCCCGTCGAACTCGCCGGCGTCGTGCAGGACGACGACGTTCGGGTGCGAGAGCCGCGCCAGCGACTTCGCCTCGCGCAGCAGGCGCGCCCGGGCACGCGCATCGTCGCTCCCCTGGCGCGGGTTCAGGATCTTGAGGGCGACGCGCCGATCCAGCTGCGGGTCATACGCGGCGTAGACCTCGCCCATGCCGCCGCGGCCCACGAGGTTGGTGACGACGTAGCGACCGATTGACGTACCGCGCGCGAGCTCGCCAGCGGGAAGATCGGCCGTCGCCGCGCTCGTTTCGTCCGGTTGTCGAGCCATCCGTGATCGCGCGCGCAGTGTGGCAGATGGCCATTGCAGTCGACAA
The DNA here is from genome assembly GCA_035607075.1 of Polyangia bacterium. Lineage (GTDB taxonomy): Bacteria > Myxococcota_A > Polyangia > Fen-1088 > Fen-1088 > JADGRB01. The sequence goes on along the minus strand of DATMZL010000386.1, from coordinate 2,095 downwards.
GGACATCAGAGCACCGGTGTACCTGGCGGCGGTCTTGAGCGAAGATTGAAGCGTGGGTAGGTCGCGAAGAATCTCGGCAGCCATCTTGCTTCTTGCAGCTGCGGCGACGGTCGGTGGTTTGCGCCGCGCCATGGCCTTCGTTCACAACAAGACAGCGAGCGGAGTCGGCTACGCCTGGAAGAACAGCTGCGTGTCGATGACGGGGTTCCCGACAAACCTTCCGCTGATGACGCGCGATGAAACGAGCGCTGCGATGGCGGCGGCGGCGCGCGCCTGGAGCAAGCAGGATGCGGCCGTCGGCGCGTGCTCGTACCTCGACGTCGGCCTGGTCGTCGACACGGTGAACGTCCCTCCACCCGCAGCCAACGACGGAACGCACGCCATCATCATTCGCCGCGACACGTGGTGTCCGCATAGTCCGAACTGCTACGACCCGACGTCGCTCGCGCTCACCAGCCTGTTCGCGCGCACGTCGACGGGGGAGATCATCGACGCGGACATCGAGGTCAACGCCGTGAACTACTCATGGTCCGACACAACGCTGCGCGCGCCGACCGGCGACGAGCAGGACCTGCAGAACGCGCTGACGCACGAGATGGGACACGTCATCGGCCTCGATCACACCTGCTACGGCGGCACCGGCGACCGCCCAACGGACGAGAACGGGATCCCGATCCCCGACTGCGTGAACGCGCCCCAGAGCGTGGTGGACACGACCATGTTCCCCAGCGCAAACGCGCTGGACATCGGCAAGCGCACGCTCGCCGACGACGATCTGATGGGCGTCTGCGCGATCTATCCGCTCGCGTCCGACCCGATGGTCTGCCCGCCCCCGCCCTCCCCGGACGCGGGCCGCGATGCGGAGCCGCCCCGCGACGCAGAGCAGTCCGTCGACGCAACCGGGAACGACGCGGTCGGCGATTCGGAGTCGGCCTCGAAGAAGAGCGGCTGCAGCTGCGACGTGTCCGGCCCGGCCGGGTCGATGCCCGCCGTCCTCGTCGCGGCCCTCCTGGTCGTGTCACTTCTTCTGCGCCGAAGACGCATGACGCCGCCCGCATAACGCTGCACCGGCCGCGGGGGCTTCGGTCACACCGGTCGGACCGGGGCCTGGGCGCGCTGTTTTCGCGCGCGGATGACGGAAAGCGCCAGCGCCGCGAACGCGCCGATCGCCACCGAGACGTTGACCCCGCCGGAGAACATCGACGACAGCACCGGGCGCTGCTCCAGCGCCGCGATGCGGGCATCCTGCTGCGCCATGCGGTCATCTTGACGCGCAATGATCGCCTGCTGCTCCTGGATCGACTTGACCAGTACGGGAACCAGGCCCGAGTAGTTGACCGACAGCATTCCGGACTGCGCTTCCTTGGTGACGACCTCGGGTACGACGGTCTGGATCTCCTGCGCGATGAAGCCGACCTGGCGCCCGCCGGGGCGCTCGGCATCCTTCCATTTGAACGTCACCGGCCGCAGCGCCGCCAGATCCTTCAGGCCGTATGGCGACACGGCGACGTCTTTCTTCAGTCGCGCATCGGAGGACTGCCAGCTCTGCGTATAGAAGTTCTCGGTCGAATACACCTTGCCCACGAAGTAACCCGCCCAGCCGTTGGTGTTGCTGTTCTCTCCACGGACCGCCGTGCCGGTGCCAGTCGCCGTGGCCAACAGGCCAAGGCTGGAGCCAATTGCCTTTACGCCGGCGCCAAAGTCGGTTTGACCCGTCACGCCGGCACCGTCATAGCTCCAACCGAAAACTCCACTACCACTTTGACTGGTTCCCGAGATGCCGTAAGCCGTGGTGGTCAGGGCGGTCGCCTGCCCGAAGACGCCCTGGACGCTGCCGATCCCGTGGAGACCGGTCACGGCGCCCACCCCCTTCACGGCGGGGTTGCCGCCGGTCGTGGTCGTGGCGTAGACACCGATGCCGCTCTGACTGGCGGCAGATACACCATAGCCGCTTTGACTGGAAGCGTTCACGGCGGCACCGCTCGTGCTCTGACCGAAAACGCCGGCCCCCGTGGTGGAGACGCCCCAGACGCCGTAGGTGTTCGGACCGATGCCCTTGACGCCGATGCCGTCGCCGGTCGCGGGCGCCTGCCCG
>DATMZL010001699.1:0-3196 GCA_035607075.1 Polyangia bacterium | reverse complement strand
CCACGGCGGCACCGACGCGGGGCGCCGCTGCCGGCGCGGCTGCCGGTGCGAGCGTGGCGTCCACGCCCGCTCCCTCGGCGGCAACACCCGCGCCCGCGGCGACCCCCGCGCCCGCGGCGACCCCAGCGTCCGGGGCTGCGGCTGGTGCGACCGCCGGAGCCGCAGCGGCCGGGCCGAGCAGTGGTGAGACCATCACGTCGATGGCGCAGCTCAACAGCATGAGCGACAGCGCGATCCGCGACGCGGTCATCCACGGGCGGATCTCGCCCGAGATCGCCAAGGATCAGACGGCGATGATGGCGATCCAGCAGCGCATGAACGCCATCTCCGAGATGAACAACCTGCTGACGAACATGATGCGCGCCCTGCACGACATGCAGATGGCGGTGATCCAGAACATCCGCATCTGACCAGGGGCGCACGCCGCGAACGCGCGGCGTGCCCTTACACGTCGAGGTTGCGGACGTTGAGCGCGTTGTTCTCGATGAACGCGCGCCGCGGTTCCACGAGATCGCCCATCAGCGTCGAGAACAACCCGTCGGCCTCGTAGGCGTCCTCGATGCGAACCTGCAGCAGCGTACGCCGCGCCGGATCCATCGTGGTCTCCCAGAGCTGCTCGGGGTTCATCTCGCCCAGGCCCTTGTAGCGCTGAATCGCGAGCCCCTTCTTCCCCACCTCGTGCACGCGCTCGCCCAGCTCCTCGATGCGGTTGAACTCGACCTGCTCGCTGCCGTGCTCGAGCACGTAGGGCGCGTCGCCCACCGGCGCCAACTCCGCGGACAGCGCCTGCAGGTCGACGAACTCCGGCGAATTCATCAGCTCGAAGTCGACGGTGGTCACGCGGCGAACGCCGCCACCCTTCACCGGAGCCATCAGCTTGAAGCCGCCGTGCTCGCTGTCCGGGAGCACCTTGAACGTCGTGTCCGACAGCTCGGGCGCGAAGCGATCGAAGTACTTCTGCAGGCTCACCGGCGCGCGCGCCACCTTCATCTGATCCTTCAGGTCCTCCTTCGTCAGGCGGACCGACTTCACGATCCCGTCGATGATGCGCGCGTCGACCTTCCGGTCCATGACGTGGAGGAGACGCTTGTACTTGGCCGCCACCCGCGCGAACCGGCGCAGCTCGTCGCCGGCGATGCCGTCGTTGCCGTTCTTCGCGCTCGCCGATCGGAGCTTGAGGTTCTCCGCCGCGCTCTCCAGCAGGTAGTCCTCGAGCGCGCCCTCGTTCTTCAGGTAGAGCTCCTTCTTGCCCTTCTTCACCCGATAGAGCGGCGGCTGCGCGATGTAGAGATAACCGAGCTCGACGATCTCGCGGAAGTGCCGGTAGAAGAACGTCAGCAACAGCGTCCGGATGTGGCTTCCGTCGACGTCGGCGTCCGTCATGATGATGATCCGGTGGTAGCGGATCTTCGCGATGTCCTTCTCCTGCTCGACGCCGCAGCCGAGCGCGGTGATCAGCGTGACGATCTCCTGCGACGACAGCATCTTCTCGAGCCGCGCCTTCTCGACGTCAGGATCTTGCCCCGTAGCGGCAGGATCGCCTGGTCCTTGCGGCTGCGCCCCTGCTTGGCCGAACCGCCTGCGCTGTCGCCCTCGACGATGTAAAGCTCGGACAGCGCCGGATCGCGCTCCTGACAGTCGGCCAGCTTGCCCGGCAGCGACGACGAATCGAGAGCGCCTTTGCGCTGCACCATCTCGCGCGCCTTGCGGGCCGCGTCGCGCGCGCGCGCCGCCAGCACCGCCTTCTCGATGATCTGTTTCGACTCGCGCGGGTGCTCCTCGAGGAAGCGCCCCAGCTTCTCGTTGACGATGCGCTCGACGATGCCCTTCACCTCGGACGAAACCAGCTTGTCCTTCGGCTGGTTGCTGAACTTCGGATCGGGGTGCTTGATCGAAACGATCGCGGTCAGCCCCTCGCTGATGTCGTCGCCGCCCAGGCCCTGCTTCAGGTCCTTGAGCAGGCCCGCCGACTGCGCGTAGGCGTTCACCGTGCGGGTCAGCGCCGCGCGGAACCCGGTCAGGTGCGTGCCGCCGTCCTTGTTCTTGATGTTGTTCGTGAAGCAGTAGATCGCGTCCTGATACGAATCGTTCCACTGCATCGCGAGGTCAACCTGCGTCCCGTCGACTTCGCCCTGCACGGCGATCGGCTTGTCGTGCACTGTGGTCTTCGACGTGTTCAGGTCGGCGACGAACTGCGAGATGCCGCCCTCGAAGTTGAACTCGTGCGCCTTGTCGGCGCGCTCGTCGCGGATTGTGATCGTGAGGCCGCGGTTCAGGTACGACAGCTCCTTGAGCCGCTGGGTCAGGATCTCGAATGAGAACTCGGTCCCCTTGAAGATCTCCGGATCGGGCTTGAACGTGATCTTCGTGCCGGTCTTCTTCGATTCGCCGATCGCATCGAGCCCCGTCGCGGGATCGCCGCGCCGGTACTCCTGGTAGTAGGTCTTGTTGTCGCGCTTTATCTCCAGCTTCAGCCACTCGGATAGCGCGTTCACGACCGACACGCCGACGCCGTGCAGACCGCCCGACACTTTGTAGTTCGAGTGGTTGAACTTGCCGCCCGCGTGCAGGACGGTCATGACGACCTCGGCCGTCGGCCGCTTCTCCGTCGGGTGCTCGCCGACCGGGATGCCGCGGCCGTTGTCCTCGACCGACACCGAGCCGTCGAAGTGGATCGTCACGTCGATGCGATCGCAGAAGCCGGCCAGCGCCTCGTCGACGGAGTTGTCGACGACTTCGTAGACCATGTGGTGCAGGCCCGTGCCGTCATCGGTGTCGCCGATGTACATGCCGGGGCGCTTCCGCACGGCCTCCAGGCCCTTCAGAACCTGGATGCTTTCTTCGTTGTATGCGGCCCCGTTGGGCGCTTCGGTCGTCGTCATTTTCGATAGATCAATCGCAAGGCCGAGGGGGCGAATCGTTCAGCACGTCCAGGCGAGCCCGCTGGCTACAAACCTGAACAGTTTCAATAATATAACAACATTTACGCGGGCTGTAAAGGCAGCTTATCACGGATTCTCGATCACGTTTCCGGCGCGCACGAGAAAATCGCGGCGCGCGGGCTGCGCCGGGACGATGTCCCGTTCCGTCACCGAGATCAGCGTCTGGCAGTCGAGCCGCCCGATCACGTCGAACAGAAGCGCGCGCCGCACGGGATCCAGCTCGCTCGGAACGTCGTCGAGCAACAGCACCGGCG
>DATMZL010000390.1:0-3667 GCA_035607075.1 Polyangia bacterium | reverse complement strand
GCTGGCCTCGGGATGGTTCTGGTATCTCCATCGGAGCGGCGAGGCCAGCAGTCCGAAGATCCAGGTGATCGACGCGCCGAACGAACCCGGCCTCGCCAACATAGGCTTCGTCTACGGCTTGAACGATCTGGGCGAGGCCGTCGGGCCCTACTATCCCGCGGACTACTCCTACAGCGCCGGCGCTCTGTACACAGAGGACGGCGGCGTTCAAATGCTCGACGGCCTCGTGCGGCCGTCCCCGAGTGACTGGGTCCTTCAGTTCCCGACGGCGATCAACAACGCGCACCAGATCGTCGGTTTGGGAACGCACGGTGGCCAGCAAACCGGGTTCAAGATGGACCTCGCGAACGGCGCAGTCATCGATCTCTGCCGGCTCGAAGCTCCTTACGATGGAGCGGGCAGTGTTCCGAGCCCGCGGGCCATCAACTCCGCCGGCCACGTCGTCGGCACGGTTTCCGAGGGCGGCTCGCCGGTGCGGGCATTCATCTACACGGACACTTCGGGCATCACCGACCTGAACACCTTGATCGATCCGGCGCTGGGCTGGACGCTCCGGGACGCCCGCGCGATCAACGACGCCGATGTCGTCGTCGGGTACGCGGAGAACGCGAACGGTGAACGGCGGGCGTACAAGCTGGCGCTTCCTGTGTTGCCCGACCCGACCCCGTGTCCCGCGCCCGACGGCTGCCACCTTCCGGGGACGCGCGACCTGACGGGCGTTTGTTCCTATCCGCCGAGGCCCGACGGGACGGCGTGCGACGACGGGCAGACCTGCACGCAGACCGAAATCTGCAGCGCCGGTACGTGTCAGCCGCCCGCCAACCCGCCGCCGGTTGTCGTGAACCTACCCGTCGACAACCTGGGCACGTTGGGCGGCGCCAGCCTTCCCGGCGACATCAATGCCTCGGGCGTCGTCGTCGGCTACTCGGCTGGTCAGGCCTGGAAATGGAACGGCAGCGGACCGTTGATCAACCTGGGCCTAGCCTCTCCAAGCATCGCCTACGCCATCAACGACAGCGGAACCATCGCGGGTTATCAGACCTTCGGCGACGGAACGCACGCCTTCCGTTACGGTGCCGCGGACCCCGAAGACTTCGGTCTCATCGGTGACGGCTCACTTGCGTCGAACGAGGTCGAATACGTTCGAGGTTCCCAGGCGTACAGCATCAACAACTCGGGCCAGTTCGCTGGCTTTTACACAGACGGCGGCGTCGCCCATGGATTTCGCTTCACCGATGGCGTCCCCGCCGAAGACGTCGGCTCGCTGGCCGGCGACCTGACCATGATGTGGGGCATCTCGGATTCCGGCGCGGCAGTTGGCACGTCCTGGAGCGTGGCCGGCGATCCGTGGTCCGGTCACGCCGTGCTCTTCGAGAACGCCATTGTCGGGCTGGTCGACTTGAACGACATCATCGATCCAACGGCGGGGTGGACGCTGACCTACGCCTTCAGCGCCAGCGGCGACTACATTGCCGGCCTCGGCATCCATAACGGTGAATATCGCGCTTACCGCCTGCACCGTTCGCCCGGTTCGACCACCGGCACCATCGACGAGATCAACGGAGGTTGGCTGTACACCTCGGCGTACGACGTCAACGCCGCCGGCGACGTCGTCGGTGCCGGCTTTCCAGTTTCGTACGGCGCAATCGAAGCATTCGCATTCACCGACCAGCTCGGCTTCAAGAAGCTCAATGACTTGATCCCGCAGAACTCCGGGTGGGATCTGAGCTCTGGGTATTCGATCAACGCGTCCGGAACGATCGTTGGTCAGGGCAATCACGCCGGAGACGGCGGTCCGTTGCCTTTCCGGCTGAACCTTGCTCCACAGGCGGTGGCGTGTGGTGGTTCGGCGAACATGTGCGGGGGAGGACCGTCGGGCGACGTCTGCTTGTGGGCGGAGGGAGTGGTGGACGTCGGCGGTGGTCAGTACGCCGGGGTTTTCGGCTTCCAGAACGCAGCAACGACGTCCGTTCATCCGGCCGTGAACCAGGTGCTCGTCGATGGGCAGGTCGATGCAACCTTCCATCCAGCACCGCCCGCGTTCCTCATGTCGGGGGTTCATCCTGCGGCCTACGTTCCGAGGGTGGCGGCCGGGCACAGCATCGCATGGAGGGTCGACGGCCAGACGGTCAGCGTTACGGCGCCGGCGCCCGGATCGGGGCCACCGGCCGGGACCCGCGTCCTCCCGACGGTACCGATCGGAACCAACGGGGTCGGCGTGATGATCGATGGCGTCTTGGTCACGATCAAGACCGATACCGCGCCGCCAACCAATCCAGCGGTTCAGCACGACCCCGACGTCGGAGATCCGTTCAACGGAGTCCTGGCCGGACAGCTGTCGGTCAGTCCGACGGGTGCGGCGACCTACTCGGTGCCGATCACGATTCCGCCCGGAATCTCCGGAATGGCTCCCAATCTAAGCCTCGTCTACAACAGCCAAGGCGGCGACGGGTTGGCGGGCCAGGGCTGGGATCTCTCCGGCCTCTCGGTGATTCACCGGTGCGCGAAGACGGTCGTGCAAGACGGATACAACCGGCCGGTTCACATGAACGGGCTCGAGCCGGACCCAGACAATCCTGATCCCAACGGCTTAAACCAGGATGGCATCTGCATCGACGGGAAGCGGCTGTTTCAGCGGTCGATATCGCCCCGGGTCTACGAAACGGAAAACAAGGACTTCAGCATCATCACCAGGTACTACGACAACCCAGGGCTCGCGAGCGGCAAAGCGACCTACTTCACGGTCGTCACGAAAAAGGGCGAGACCCGATTTTACGGCCTCAATACGAAGTCACGCGTTCGCTTCCCGATCGAAGAGGACGACGTTGGCAGTGGGGGCGACGAGATAGCGGTCTGGGCGCTGGATCGGGTCGTCGACGCGTGGGGCAACTACTACGACGTTGAATACAACGGTGGCCAGGCAGACTTCCAGGCACGTGGCCTCATCGTTACAAAGATCAGCTATACGGGACATTTCGAGGGGTCGAGAACCAACCCTCGCGACGGTTCAACAATCTTCGTACCGGCGGTCCCGCCGTTCACGTCCGTGCGCTTCACCTACGAGAACCGCACCGACGTCCGCCAGACGCGTTTCCGCAAGGCAACGCTGCGGCGCTGGCTGAGGCTGAAGACTATCGCGACGGACGCCGGAATTTACACGCTCGACTATCTGCCTCCTGGCGATCCGATGCTTCCGAGCAGGCTGACGACCATTGGGTACTGTGCGCTGCCGTCAACGGCTTATCCCGCCGGCCAGTGTCTGAAATCCCTCGACTTCGGTTGGGAAGGCGGTGACTACCATTGGGATTCAGCTCCGAACTTTGCTCTGCCGGCAGGCATCGACCAAGACTTCACGGCCGATCCTCCTGTGCAAACACGAGGAAATCAGCTCGTCGACCTCAACGGAGATGGCCGGCCGGATTTCGTGTCGTCCCCGGCGTTCGACGACCCGATCGGGGCCTGGCGGAACACCGGAAGCGGCTGGGCTCCTGAGCCGACTTGGGCGCTTCCGAATTTTGGCGGTCGCGTCCTGCTCGCTGACGAGAACAACGCTCCGGCTAAGTCGCAGTTCGCCGACATGGACGGCGACGGCCTCCTCGATCTTGTAGGAAGCCCTTATTCGTGCATTACGACTTGTGGGGTCACCTGCAACAATCACTGCGACCAG
>DATMZL010000394.1:0-3033 GCA_035607075.1 Polyangia bacterium | reverse complement strand
TGAGCGGAATGGGCGGCGCGGCGGGAATGGGTGGTGGCGCCGGCATGGCCGGCGCGAGCGGCGCCGGTGGGACGGGCGGGACAGGTGGCAACGCCGGCTCCGGGGGGGCCGGGATGGCCGGCGGGGCTGGCGCTACGGGGGCTGGCGGTGCTGGCGGTACGGGTACCGGCGGCGCCGGCGGCGATGCACTCGAGGACTGCCACGACCTGACAGACGACACCACGCGCCGACCTCCGGATGGTTCGTTGAGGGGATTCGAGTGCGTCTCTTACAACGGTCAACCGCGCTGCATAAATCGATGCGTGCAGGCCCAGGACTGCCGGCACGGTCGCATCTGCCTTCCGACGTGCTCCAAGAACGCCGACTGCCCGTCGGGGGTCTGCACGGCCGATGGCCTCTGTCACGCGCGACGTGGCCGGGAAAACCCCAAAGACCCGAACGAGCTCGATCCCAACTCGTGCAATCCCAGCCGGTCGTGCCTACCGGGCGAATTCTGCGACAAGGACAACCAGTGCCGCGTCATGAGCGTCTGCGTCGACGGTCCCGCCCTCAACAACGATGCCTGCTTTCCGCAACTGATTTCCTACGCCGTGAACGCTAACGCCAGTTTCCTGGTCACGGGATCGCAGGCGGGATCGTTCTCAGCGGGCAAGACCGACGCCGGCGGCCACTGCGAACCCTTCGAGTACGGCACGAAGCCTGAAGAAGGTCAGCGCGATCCGCGCCTCGTGTCGCGCATCCAGCTGCGGCCGTACCCGGGCCAGGACGAGACCAAGCACCCAATCGAGTGCGGAGGTCCGCAGGACGTCTTCAAATATCCTTTCTCGACTTACCAGACGAACATGCCGTTCGGCGATGGCTATTTCATCGACCACTTCGATCCCTCGATCGAGCCCGGCTTCAACTCAGATACGGGGAAGGTCGAGAACCTACCGGGTGGCGCGCGTCCGGAAGCGCCGCAACTCGTCGACTGGATGAAGGGATGGACGGCCGACGTCAATGCGAGCAACGCCTGCCTTTACCTGGGCGGTCCGATCGCCAGCGATCCCACAGGCTCCATCGATCCGACGACACGCGCGGACCGTCCGCAGCACCTGCGCGCGCGCTTCCGCAACACGCAGGTCGCGTTCATCCTCGCCGACCTGGAACGTGCGCCGGTAGGCGCCGAGACGATCCACTTCGACGTGCACGGCGGCTTCCGGCCGCAGGCGGTCGTCAACATCCCGACGGTCGAGGTGTCGGCGCCCGCGCGTATCGTGCTCGGGCCGATCGATTCGACTCGCATCGACGCGGTCACCGACAAGGCGGCGCCGTTCTTCTTCGTCGTCGACCAGCGCCGCCTCGGGCGCGGGCAGGGGGGCGGGCCGACGCGCGGCCAGGTTGTCCGGGTCAACCCGTTCGGCCTCGCGGCGAACGGGTACCTACCCATTTACGAGGACTACCACGCCAGCAACGGCCTTTTCCCCATCCAGTAGGCCGTTAAGTTCTTGAAGCGCGGTTATTTGACGCATGCTTGGTATGCGTAGAAACTACATGTAGGTAATCCACGTGCAATCACCGTCGAGTGCCCGCGAGACCGCGCGCGATCTGCTGACGCAGGCGCTGGCTGCGCTCGCGCGCGACGGGGTCATCCCGGCCGCGCCCGCCAACGTCCCGATCGAGCGCGCCAAGCGCCCCGAGCATGGCGACTTCGCGTCGAACGTCGCGCTGGCGATCGCGAAGGGTGCCGGCAAGACCCCGCGCGCGATCGCGGAGGCGATCGTGGCGCAGCTTCCGACGGGCGCCGACTCGCCGCTGGCCGAAGCCAGCATCGCCGGTCCGGGCTTCATCAACCTGCGCCTCGCGCCCGCCTTCTGGCAGCGCACGCTGTCCGCGATCCTGGCCGCGGGCAACGACTGGGGGCGGGGCGCGGCGCGCGCAACGCCGAAGATCGTGCTCGAGTACCTGTCCGCCAACCCGACCGGACCGATCACGGTCGCGCACGGCCGGCATTGCGCGGTCGGCGATTCGCTGACGCGTCTGCTGCGCTACGCCGGCTACGCGGTCACGCCCGAGTACTACATCAACGACGCCGGCAACCAGGTGCAGATGCTCGCGCTGTCCGTCTGGACGCGCTACATGGAGGCGGCGCGCGCCGCTGATCCGTCGGTGCCGGAGGTGAGGTTCCCCGCCGCCGATCCGTCGAAGCCCGACGTCGCGTTCCCCGAGAACGGCTACAAGGGCGAGTACGTTCGCGGTTTCGGCCGCGATCTCTTCGCGCGCGAGGGCACGCGGTGGGTCGGCACCGCGCCGCCGACCGACGTCGAACCCATCAAGCAGTATGCGATCGAGCGCGCGCTGGGCATGATCCGCGCGACGCTGGAGCGGTTCGACGTCGACTTCGAGGTCTGGCAGAGCGAGCGGGCGCTGCACGACGCGGGCGACGTCGACCAGACGCTGCGCGCTCTCGACGGAAAGGGCTACATCGAACGGCGCGACGACGCCGTCTGGCTGAAGACGACCGCGCTGTGGGGCGACGACAAGGACCGCGTCGTCGTGAAGTCCGACAAGCAGCCGACGTACCTCCTCGCCGACATCGCCTACCACCGAAAGAAGATCGCGCGCGGCTTCGACGAGCTCTGCGACATCTGGGGCTCCGACCACCACGGCCACATCGCGCGGATGCAGGCGGCGCTGAAGGCGTTCGGCTTCGACCCGAACGTGCTGCGCGTGATCCTGATCCAGAACGTCAGCCTGCTGCGCGACGGCGTCGAGGTGAAGATGGGGAAGCGGGCAGGGGAGTTCGTCACGCTCGACGACGTCATCGAGGAGGTCGGGCGCGACGCGACCCGCTACTTCTATCTGATGCGCCGCCACGACACGCCGCTGGAGTTCGACCTCGCGGTCGCGAAGCGGCAGTCGATGGACAACCCCGTCTACTACATCCAGATGGCGCACGCGCGCTGCGCGGCGGTCCGGCGCCGGGCGGGCGAGCTCGAGGCGCCGATCCCACGGCTGGATCCGGAGCTGGCCGCGGAGCTGACCCTGCCCGAG
>DATMZL010000395.1:0-2155 GCA_035607075.1 Polyangia bacterium | reverse complement strand
GGGTCACGGTCCGCTTCGGGACCATCACGCGGTAGTCGATGATGTTGACGGGCGGGCGGTGGCGGCGCACGGCGCGCGCGTTCTCGCGCGCCAGCCAGTCGAGAAATCGCGGCAATGCGTGCACCGACCCCTCGTGCGTGTCGTGCAGCAACAAGATGCCGCGGCCCTTCAACTTGTCGACCTTGCTCGTGAGGTAGTTGAAGACCGCCTCCTCGTCGTCGGTCTTCCAGTCCTGAGGGTCGAGGTTCCAACCGATGTCAGGCAGCCCGCGCGCGGTCAGCGCGGCGTCGAGGCTCTTGCAGAACGCGCCGTAGGGCGACCGGAACAGCAGCGGCCGGACGCCCGTCGTCTCGGCGATCAGCTCGGTGCTGGCGTCGATCTCCGACGCCTGCTCCGCCGGGTTCTGGCAGAGATCGTGGTGGTTCATGGTGTGGTTCGCGACCAGGTGACCGTGCGCGGCGATCTTGCGCACGAGATCGCGCCGCGCAACGTCCTCCGGTTTCTGCCCGACCAACCGCCAGCCGGTGACGAAGAAGATCGCCTTGAGGCCGCGCTTGTCCAGCTCGGCCAGGATCGTCGGCGTCCCGACGAGGTCGGGCCCGTCGTCGAACGACAGCAGCAGCTCGCGCGGTGACGTCGACGGATGAAATCGGGTGAACGCGCCGTGTCCAGGCGACCAGAGCGCGACCGGCTCATCCACGTCGTCCGAGGCGATCGCTGTCCGCGTCACGATCGCGGACGACCCGCTCGCGGCTTCGCGTGGTGCGTCACCCTTGCTCCCGACCCACGCCGGAGCAATGGTCGGCACCAACAGCGCCGATACCGCAACGAGCCGACGAACCACCAGCATGGATTCTATCGTCGATCTCGGCACTTCGATAGGCAGGCTGGAGCTGCCCGACGCTGTGTTTAAGGCCTTGGACGAAGGCCGTCATGCGGCCCGCGAGCGGCTAGAACGGGATATCGTCGTCCGACGGAGGTGCGCCGGCGTCGTTGTCATCGGGCGGACCTGATTCCCTTGAGGATCCGCCGCCTTGGCGGCCTCCGCCACCACCACCGCCGCCGCCTCCTCCACCACCGCCACCGCCACCGCCGCTGCCCAGGAAGACGACGCGGTCAGCCACCACGTCCGTCGCATAGTGCTTCTGGCCTTCCTTGTCGTACGAGCGGGTCTGCAGGCGGCCCTCGATGTAAACCGACCGGCCCTTGGAAAGGTACTTGTTGCAGTTCTCGGCCTGGTCACCCCACACCGTCACGCGGTGCCATTCCGTCCGCTCCTGGCGCTGGCCCGACTTGTCCTTGAACACGTCGGTCGTCGCGATGCGGAGGTTGCAGAGAGGGCGGCTCGACGGTGTGTACTTCAGCTCCGGATCCGCCCCCAGGTTTCCGACCAGAATGACTTTGTTCACGCTTCCCATGGCGATCTCCTTCTATCACGTTGGCGCCCGAAACAACCGAGCGGAAAACGCGAAGTCATCGGATGCCGTCGCGACGGGTTGCGTGGTGTAAGGTTCTCGGGTGATTTGTCTCGTACTGGCGCTGCTCGCGGCGCATCCCGCGGTTGCGAGCAAGGCGGGCGCGGCGCCCGCACCTTCGTCTCCGGCCGTCGCCGAGCTGGGCCGCGGGTTCGCCGCGTACCGCGCCGGTGACTATCACGGCGCCACGCAGATCCTGCGAAGCGCCGCGGCGAAGGATCTCCACGGCAAGGACTGGGCTCTGTTCGTGCTCGCGGAGAGCGAGTTCTACGACGGCAACTACCGGGCGGCGCGCGACGACTTCGAGAAGGTGGCACGCGCGAAGGGCGGGCGTCCCGCGCAGATGGCGCCCTTCCGCATCGCCGACTGCCTGTGGATGGAGGGCGATCACGCGAAGGCCGCCGCGAGTTACGCGCGCCTCGCGAAGACCGCGACCGCGCGCACCGGCGACGTCGCGCTGGCGAAGTTCCGCGTCGCCGAGGCCGCCGCCGAGAAAAACCGCGACGCTGCGCGCGGACAATTCTTGGCGATCGCGCGCGACTTCCCGGCGCACCCGCTGGCGGACGAGGCGCTGCGCCGCCTGGGCGCGACGCCGACGCCGGGGACTCCAACGTCGCCGGGAACTCCGACGACGCCACCGGCGACGACGCCCGCGACACCGACCACGCCCGGAACACCCG
>DATMZL010001493.1:0-7991 GCA_035607075.1 Polyangia bacterium | reverse complement strand
GCTGAACTTCCGGCTGCGGGGCGAGCTTCTGCGCTCGGCGAGCTGGCACGCGCAGGAGCTGCCGGGCAACTGGACGGCGTCGGCCGACGCGTCGTACGAGGTCATCGTCATCGCGATCAACGATCAGCCGGTGTCGCTGCGCTTCGCGGGCAGCGCGTTCATGCGCGATGACGCGCGCGAGGTGGTGCCGGGGTTGCCCAGCGCGCAGGTGTTCGGGTGGACGGGAACCGCGGGCATCCGGATGGCGTTCTTCTCGCCGCCCGTTCCGCCGGCGTTCAGGAAGTAACGAGCCGTCGCATGCGCGCGCGCGCCAGCCGCCCCCACGCGAAGCGTGGGATCGCGGCTGCTCTCTTGCTTTTTCTCTCGCTCGCGGCCAGCGGCCAGGCGGCAGCCGCGGACGCCGAGGTCGCGTCGCCGCCGCCGATCTGGATCGTCGACGCGCACGGCGGGCGGTTTCGCGTTCGCTTCGATCCGGGCGAGCGGTTGATCCTGGGCGCGGGCGCCGAGACGGTGGCGGGCGACCTCGCGGGGCTGCGCGCGGCGCCTGCGTTCGGCGTCGAGCTGGGGCTGATGATGCGGAGCGAGCGGCCCGCGCCCGGCTGGGATGTGCACTGGAAGCGCAACCACGAGCTCGCGCACCTGCGGTTGCACCCGACGGCGGGAGCGGGCGGCGCCGCCGTCGACGGCGTGCTGTACCGCGGGATGTTCTTGCGGCAATCGCGCGAGGGGACGCTGACGCTGCCGGTGTCGCCGCCGTTCGCGTTGCCGCTGCCGTTCGACGTCGGCGTGCTGGCCGAGGTCGGTCACCTCCACGGCGCGTTGTGGCCGGAGGCGGGCGGCGCGCCCGTGGACGCGGGCATCGTGCACGGCGAGGTGCTCGCCGACTTCTGGCGCGCGCGCCAGCCGGGGCGCTGGCTGACCGTCGGCATCGGCGGCCGCTACGAGATCGGCCTGCAGCGCGACGCCGCCGGCGAGCTCGCGCGCGACCACCGCGTCTCGCCGATGTCGACGCTCGCCGTCGCGCTGCACAGCGAGCGTGCCGACGGCCTCGCCGCAGGCGGCGTGCGCGCGGAGGCCTCGCACCGCTGGTCCAGCGTACGCGGCTGGGAGCGCGCCTACCGCGTCGACGCCGACGCCGAGGTGACGCCGCTGGCGGTCAACGATCGCCCGGTCGCGCTGTTCGCGATCGCGAGCGCCGTCAGCGCGCCCGACTTGCCGCGGCCCGAGATTCGCGTGATGGCGGGCCTGCGTTTCTCGCAACCGCTGCGCTAGATCCTTCTTCGCCTCGCCCCCGAAGGGGGAGAGGCCGACGAGCCGAAGGCTCGGCGGGTGAGGGGGCCCGCGGTGAAGATCAGATCCGAGGTCCGAGGCCCTTCTTACCGGCGAAGCTTCGCGAGCCTCGGTCCTGCGGCGAGGATCGTTTCGTCGCGCTTCGCGAAGCAGAAGCGGGCGACGGGCGGAGCGGCGTCGGGGCGCTGGTAGAAGACGGAAGTCGGGATCGCGGCGACGCCGATCTCGGTGACCAGCTTGCGGCAGAAGTCGGCGTCGTTCGCGTAGCCGAGGCGGGAGATGTCGGTCAGCAGGAAGTACGCGCCGCCGATGGGCAGGGGTTCCAGGCCCGCGCTGCGCAGAACGCGCGCGAGCAGGTCGCGCCGGCGCGCGTAGTCGGCGCGCAGCTGCGGGTAGTAGCCGTTGTCGGCGGCCGCCGGAAGCACGTCGGCCAGCGCTTCCTGGAACGGCGCCGAGTTCGTGAACGTCACGAACTGGTGGACGGCGCGCACGGCCGCGGTCAGCGGCGCGGGCGCGATTGCCCAGCCGACCTTCCAGCCGGTGACGCTGAACGTCTTGCCCATGCTGCCGATCGTGATCGTGCGATCGAACATCTCGGGAAGCGTCGCGATCGGAACGTGCGCCGCGCCGTCGAACAGGATTGCGTCGTAGACCTCGTCGCTGATCACCACCACGTCGTAGCGGCGGCACAACCCGGCGATCACTTCCAGCTCCGCGCGCGAGAACACTTTCCCGGTCGGGTTGTGGGGCGTGTTGAGGATCAGGGCGCGCGTCCGCGGGCCGAACGCCGCCGCCAGCCGGTCGGGATCGAAGCGCCAGTCGGGTGGGGCCAGCGGCACGGCGCGGACCACGCCGCCCGCCATCGCGACGTCCGGCGCGTAGGCGTCGTACGCCGGCTCGAACACGATCACCTCGTCGCCCGGGTTGACGGTGGCCATCACCGCGTCGTGCAGCATTTCAGTCGCGCCGCTGCCGACGGTGATCTCGCCGAGGGGATCGATCGCGCGCGCGTCCGGGTGAAGCCGCCGCCAGTCGTCGGCCAGCGCCGCCCGCAGCCGCGGCACGCCCGCGCTGGCAGCGTACTGGTTGCGGTCGTCGCGGATGTGACGCGCGGCCGCCTGCTTGACGAAGTCGGGCGCCGCGAAGTCGGGGAACCCCTGTCCCAGGTTCACTGCCTCGTGCTTGACCGCGAGCGCCGTGATCTCGGTGAAGATCGATGTGCCGAAGCCGGCGATGCGGTCAGATCCGACGCGACGCATGCGATGATGTCCTGGCCAGCAGCATACGGCTTCGCGCGGCCGCCGGCGTGATGTTCTACGGTGTAAGGAAGCGGGGCGACGCGCGTTCTGGGAGCGATGACGGCGGCGAAACAATCCGGGATCCTCTGCCTGCTCGGCGTGCTGGCGTGCGCCAGCTCGGGGTGCCTCGCGCTGCTGGCGGCGCCGGAGCCGATGGGGCGTTCCGGCCGGCTCACGACCGCGGACGGCGCGTCCGTGGCGAACGCCGACGTGATCGTCGACAGCTGGACAATCGGGATCACGGGCGCGCGCCTCGCCCGCGAGCACACGTACCGGACGAAGACCGATGACGATGGGCGCTGGGCGGTCCCGACGCGCGCGGTGGTCCGCGTCGGCATCCTCGCCCCCGACGGGCTTCCCGTCGTTGCCGACGAATTCACGTTTCATGCCGCGGGCCAGACGGATCTCCATGGCCTATTTCCCGAACGATTCGAGCGTCACACCGAGCCGGAGACGTCGACGATGCGGGCGGACGGATCCGGTCGCGCGCCGTTCGGCGGCACGCCGATGCTCGTGTCCGGCGGCATGGTGGGCGCCGGCCAAAAGGTTTCGGCGCACGCCGGCGGGATGGTGGTCGTGAGCCGGGGTGGCTTCGGCGCCGGCGGGCGCGTGGCCGCGGAGATCGGCGTGAACGGCGCCGGCGGCGGTGCGGGGATCGTGCTCGTCCCCGTGGGCGGGTCGTTTCCGAACCTGGCCGTCGAGCTGAACGCCCGGTACCTCAGGTCCTGGCGCTCGGGCGCGCTCGCCGAATCGGGCCCGGAGGTCGGCTTCGACCTGATCGGATATCGGTTCACGCTCGCGTCGCTCGCCCCGGCGATCGACGCCCCGCCCAGCGGGCGCCGCGTCGTTGTCGGTTTCGGCTTCGGCTATTTCTGAGGCACGGGCGAGATCACGTCGCCAGCAGCGCGTCCGCCGCGCGCAAGGTGTCGCCGATGCCCGCGCTGATCACCAGCGTCGCGATGCGATCGAGCGGCGTCGGATCGCGGTTGATGATCACCAGCGCGCCGCCCCGCTGGACAGCGGCTTCGGGCAGCAAGTTCGCGGGCGACACCGCCAGCGACGAGCCGAGCACGATGAACAGCCGCGCGCGCTTCGCCGCCCCCTGGGCCGCGCGCAGCGTCGCCGCCGGGAGCGCCTCGCCGAACAGCACGACGCCGGGCCGGCGCTTGCCGCCGCACGCGCAGGCCAGGCCGGTCGGGTCCAAAAACTCGGCGGCCGGCCGTTCGGCGCCGCAGAGCTGACAGCGGACGACCGACAGCGTCCCGTGCAGCTCCAGCACGCCCGTCGCGCCGGCGCGCGTATGAAAGCCATCGACATTTTGCGTGACGACCGTGTCCACCAGGCCGCGCCGCTGCCAGTCCGCGACCACGCGGTGGCCGTCGTTCGGCTCGTGGCCGGCCAGCATCTCGATCCGCCAGCGGTAGAAGGCGACGTGCTCGTCGTAGTCGTTCTCCAGCGCGTCGACGGACGCGAGCTCCTCGAAGCGGCGGCTCTGCTTCCAGAGGCCGCCGTTCGACCTGAAGTCGGGCAAGCCCGATTCGGTGCTCATGCCCGCGCCCGTGAACACGACCGCGGGGCGGTGTGCGGTCAGCAGCCGCGCCAGCCGAGCTGCGGGTGGGACATCGGCTGACACTTCGTGGCTCATCGCAGATCCGCGGGAATCATAGCCGCGGATGACGTTCTTACCCACGGCGTGGCCCCGCCCGATCCACCCGATCATTCTGCTCGTGCCGCTCGTCCCGCTCCGGGAAAGCTTGCTGGGCCCCCGACCGGAACGATACAGTCGAAAGGGATGGCGAATTCGGCGGGCCCTGCAGACGAGAACGAAGTTCCAACACTCGCCCCCGGAACCACGCTGGGCAAGTACAACATCGCTCGCTTGCTGGGCACGGGCGGCATGGGCGCCGTCTACGAAGCGACGCACACCGAGATCGGCAAGAAGGTCGCCATCAAGGTGCTGAGCCCGCTGATCGCGGCGGTCCCGGGCGCGCGCGCCCGCTTTCTGCGCGAGGCCCAGCTGACGTCGCGCGTCCGCCACCCGCACATCGTCGACGTCGCCGACATGGGCAGCGACGGCGGCAACACGTACCTCGTCATGGAGTTCCTCCACGGCGAAGACCTGGCCCAGCGGCTGGAACGGCTGGGGCCGATCGGCGTCGAGGAGCTGGCCGACATCATGCTGCCGGTCTGCTCGGCCGTCGCGGCCGCGCACGCCGCCGGCATCACGCATCGCGACCTCAAGCCGCAGAACATCTTCCTGGCCGCGGGCACGCGCCGGGTGCACCCCAAGGTGCTCGACTTCGGCATCTCGAAGGGGAACGACGCCGTGACGCAAGCGGGGACGCTGACGAACACGGGCGCGATGATCGGCACGCCGTACTACCTCGCTCCCGAGCAGATCATGGACAGCAAGTCCGCCGGCTCGGCGAGCGACCAGTACGCGCTGGGCATCATTCTCTATGAATGCCTGACCGGGAAGCGGCCCTACGACGGCGAGAACCTGTTCATCGTCTTTCAAGGGATCGTCGGCGGTACCCCGAAGCGGCCGCGCGAGCTGCGCCCCGAGGTCCCCGCCGAGATGGAAGAGGTCGTCCTGCGCGCGATGAAGGTCGATCCGAAGGCGCGCTTCGCGACCATCGAGGACTTCGGGCGCGCGCTGTTGCCGTTCGCGTCCAGCCGGGCGCGCGTGATCTGGGAAGAGGCCTTCGCGACCGGCCCCGGCGGGACCGACGCCGTGCCGGCCGGCCGTCCGTCGATCGCCGTGGTCCCGACGCCGACGCCGCCGACGCGCGCGTCGACGCTGATGCCGCCAGGCCTCGCGAACCCGGGGCCGATTCCGGGCGCGTCGACGCCGGCGCCGCCGACCGCTGCAAATTTATCGACGTCGCAACCGCGCATCGGGCCGTCGGTCGCGACGCCGACGCCTGCGGTGCAGAAGACGATCGCGCTGTGGGGCCAGTCGCCCGTACCGCAGCCGCGCGTCCCGACGGGCGCGACGATGCCGGGCTCGCCCGAGTCGGACGCGGCGGCGTCGGTGCGCGCGTCGATGGTGCATTCGAAGGCGCACCCGGTCGTCGCCGGCGATCTCGCCGACGATCTGGACCTGGCGCCTCCGCCCGCACGCGGGAAGAAGGGGATCCTCATCGTTGCGGCGATCGCGATCGGCGTCGCCGCCATCGGAGCGGCCGTTCTGATCCCGAAGCGCGGCGGTGTGGCCGAAGCGCCGGCGACCGCGCCGGCCGCGACGGTCCCAGCCGCACCCGCGGCAGCGCCCGCTCCGGCTGCAGCGGCGCCGGCCCCGGCAGCTGCGCCGGCCCCGGCCGCAGAAGCCGTCAAACCCGTGGCGCCCGCGCCCGCGGAGGTCAAGGCGCCCGCTCCGGCCGCCGAACAGGCGGAGACGCACACCGCGAGCGCGAAGCATGAAAGCAAGAGCGAAGGGAAGGGGAAGGGCGGATCGCACCATCACGGCGGCGCGGCCAAGCCCGCGGCCGCCAAGCCGGCGGCGGGAAAGCCCGCGGCGGCCGGCGTGCCGGTGATCGATTGATGATGGCGAGGACGATGACGCTGAACCGAGCTCGGAGGGTCGTTCCTATCGTTGGCGCCGCGGCGCTGCTCACGTGCGGCATCGGGTTGCCGGTACGGCCCGCGCATGCGGGCGACTCCGCCGAAGCCGAGTCGTTGATCCGGCAGGGCGTCGAGCTGCGCGCGCAGAAGAAGGACGAACGCGCGCTGCCGCTGTTCGAGAAGGCGTACCAGGTCTCGCGCTCGCCGCGCACCGCCGGCCAGCTCGGCCTTGTCGAGATGGCGCTGGGCTACTTCGTCGACGCCGAGAAGTACCTCGGCGAGGCTGTCGCGTCGCCCGATCACCCGTGGGTCGCGAAGAACCTGGCGACGCTGAAGGCGCAGCTCGCGACGGCGAAGGGCCAGATCGGCGAGCTGTTCATCATCGGCGAGCCGAACGGCGCCGAGGTGCTGGTCAACGGGAAGTCCGTCGGAAAGCTGCCGCTGTCCGGGCCGGTGCGCCTCGACAAGGGACGCGTCGACGTCCAGGTGCGCGCCGCCGGGTACGTGTCGTCGTCGGACACGGTGACGATGGTCGGCGGCAAGCGCGAGGATCGTTCGTACCGGCTGAAGCGAGAGGCTGTCGCCGTGGCGCCGCCGCCCGTCGTGGCGCCGCCGCCCGCGCCGGTCGCGCCGCCGCCCCCTGCGCCGTCCATGCCGAAGCCGGCCGAGACGAAGCCCGCCGCTCCGACCGTCGCGATCGCCACGCCGCCGCCCGCGCCTGAACCTGCCGCTGCGCCCGCGGCGACGCAGCCCGCGGCGTCGATCACCGCGACGCACGCGCCGGCCGCGTCCGATCACGCGAACCTGCGCCCGGTGGCGTGGGGCGTCGGCATCGGCGCCGGCGCTGCGCTGCTGTTCGGCGCGGTCGAGGGTGTCCTCGCGATCAAGAAGCGGAACGAGTTCAACAATCACCTGGGCCCGGACCCGAGCGATCCGTTCAACCCCGACGCGAAGATCACCGACTGCAACACCGCCGCGCCGACGCCGGCTTGCAAGGCGATCGAGGACGCCTGGTCGCGCGACCGCACGCTGTCGATCGTCGGGTTGGTCGCGGGCGGCGTGCTCGCGGGCGGCGCCGCCGTGCTGTGGGTGATGTCGTCGCCGAAGGATCACGCCGGCAGCGTCGGTTCGACCGCTCTCGCGTGCGTGCCCGACATCGGATCGCGCGGCGTCGCTTGCCGGTTGCAGTTCTAGGAGGACGGATGGTGCTGGTTCAACGCTGCGCGCGGATCATGGTGGTCGTCGCGGGCGCGACGGTGCTGACTGCGGCGGGCTGCGGCGGGCTGCGCGCGCTTCCGGTGGGCGGCAACGACGCGGCGGCGGGCGGCGCGAGCGGTAGCTCGGCCAACGCGGGTCACGGCGGCGCCGGCGGGATGGCGGGCACCATGGGCGTCGGCGGGAGCAACGGCGGCTCGACGATGATCGTCGACGCCGGCGGCAACGACGCGCCCATGTGCGTCGCGGGCGGCGCGTGCGTTCCCGCGAACCCCTGTCACAAAGGGATGTTCGTCTGTGACGCAGCCGGCGCGATGACCTGCATGGAGCTGACCGACCTGCAGGCCAACGGCACCGTCTGCGACATGGACAAGGTCTGCCACAACGGCAGCTGCGACAGCTGCGTACAGGGCATGGCCTGCGACGTGACGGGCAAACCCTGCCGCGTCGGCAGCATCGTCTGCGGGACCGGCGCGCCTGTGTGCACCGAGACCGACAACAAGCCGAACGGCACGCCGTGCGGCACGGGGATGGTCTGCCAGACGGGGACATGCGCCGCCTGCCAGCCGGGCGGCGCGTGCACGCCGGCGAACAAGTGCCACGGCGGCACGCTGGTCTGCTCGG
>DATMZL010000944.1:0-4127 GCA_035607075.1 Polyangia bacterium | reverse complement strand
CAACCAGGCAGAAGGACCGCAGCGACTGCTGCAAACGCGCCCATTCCCGCTCGCGAGATTTTGGATCGCATCGATGATCTCCTCATTGGCGTCGCCGCAACCAGCGGGAACGCGCGCCATTATGTTCGATTCGCGCGCGCTCGCCAGATCAACCGCTCCCCCACTGCGTTCTTGTGCGGGCGTCCGAACCGGCTACTCTCCCGCGCATGCTTCGTTCATCTCGCACGCTTCATTTGCTTTTCCTGTTCGCGGCCGCAGGCGCAGGCTGCATCAAGCGCACCGCGCCGCCAGCCGCCGTCGGTAGCCCGGCGACCGGCACGCCCGCGACAGGCGCGCCCGCCGCCCCGGCCGACAATCAGCCGAACCCCGTGCAAGAGGCCGCCAACGCGCGCATCGCCGGAATGTCGCGCACCGATCTGCTGGGCGGCGCCGGCATCGCAGCGTTCAAGATCTCGGGTGACCACGCGAAGGCGGCGACGACGTCGCCGATCACCGTCAGCGGGCAGCCGTTCACGGACGCGATGCGCTTCACGATCAGCGAAGGCTCCAGCCACGAGTGGGCCGTGCAGGCGCAGACGCCGACCACCGCGGCCGTCGTCGCGGGCGACGCGATCCTCGCGACGTTCTGGTTCCGCACCGAGACGCCGCAGGAAGGCAGCGTCGGCGAGACCGAATTCGTGTTCGAGCTGGGACGGTCGCCGTACTCGAAGTCAGTTCAGTATCCGATCCAGGCCGGGCCGGAGTGGACGCGCGTGCAGGTGCGCTTCACGGCGGCGGCCAACTACGCGCCGGGCGAGGCCAACATGATCTTCCGGCTCGGCTACGAGCCGCAGACGATCGATCTCGGCGGCATCAAGGTCGAGAACTTCGGCAAGCAGATCGCGATGGGGGGCCTCCCGACGTCGATGTCCGCCGATCGCCGGCGCGCGAAGGCGTTCGCCGCCGCCGCCAAGGATGCGCAGGCGAGCGCGGCGCCCACCGAAGCCGGCGACCTGGTGTTCGACGTCGACCCCGGCAAGGTGGTCCGGCCCATCAGCCCGTTCGTCTACGGCATCAACTCGCAGAAGGAAGAAGGCACCAACGTGACGGTGCGGCGCATGGGCGGCAACCGGCAGACCGGCTACAACTGGGAGAACAACGCCTCCAACGCCGGCAGCGACTACAACCACCAGAGCGACGAGTGGCCGTGCACGGCGATGGGCTACAAGGACTGCAGCGTCCCGGGTGCGCAGTTCGTCGACTTCGCGAAAGAGAACAAGGCGATGGGCGCGGAGACTCTGGCGACGATCCCGATCGTCGACTTCGTCGCCGCCGACAAGAACAAGAAGGTCTCCGAGGAGGAGAAGGCGCCAAGCCCGCGCTGGGTGAAGTCCATCGCGAAGAAGACGGGCGCGCTCAGCTTGACGCCGGATCTCGGCGACAAGACCGTCTACCAGGACGAGTTCGTGAACCTGCTGGTCAACAAGCTGGGCAAGGCGAAGGACGGCGGCATCAAGTTCTACTCGCTCGACAACGAACCGGCGCTGTGGCCCAGCACGCACCCGCGCATCCATCCGGATCACACGCGCTACGACGAGATGATAAAGCGGACCGAGGCGGTGGCCGGCGAGGTGGTGAAGCTAGATCCGAGCGCGATGAACCTGGGCGCGGTAGCGTTCGGTTGGTCGGAGTACAAGTCGCTGAACGACGCGCCCGACGCGAAGGAGCACAACGAGAAGTACGGCACGTACCTCGACTTCTTCTTGGCGTCGATGAAGGAGCTGGAGGCGAAGCACAAGAAGCGCCTCGTGCACGTCCTGGACGTCCACTGGTATCCGGAGGCGCGCGGCACCAAGCGCATCACGGACAAGGACAACTCACCCAAGACGGTCGCGGCGCGGCTGCAGGCGCCGCGCAGCCTGTGGGACCCGAGCTACATGGAGAAGAGCTGGATCGCGGGCGAGACAGGCAAACCGATCCGATTGATCCCGTGGCTGCTCGAGAAGATCGAGCATCGCTATCCGGGCACGAAGCTGAGCATCACGGAGTACGACTACGGCGGCGCCGACCACATCTCGGGCGGGCTGGCGCAGGCGGACGTGCTGGGCGCGTTCGGGCGCGAGGGTCTCTACATGGGCAACTACTGGGGCAACGGCCCCGGCAACGGCCCGCTGCCCAACTACATCAAGGCCGCCTTCAAGCTGTACCGGAACTACGACGGCAAGAAGGGAACTTTCGGCGACACGGCGGTGAACGCGACAGTCGCCGACAACGCCAAGGCATCGATCTACGCGGCGACCGACACGAAGCACAAAGGCCAGCTGACGATCCTCGTGATCAACAAAGACCTGCGATCGATCTACAACGCGAAGATCGCGCTCAAGGGCGGCAAGTACGCCAAGGCGCAGGTCTACACGCTGGACGCCAGCAGCCCCGACATCAAGGCGCAGCCCGCGCCCGTCGACGTGAAGGCGGGCGTCATCGAATACAAGCTGCCGCAGCTGTCGGCCGCGCTGTTCGTCGTCCAGTAGCTCTCCATCGCGAGGTGACTTAGTCGCCGGCTTCCGGGGGCTGGGGTGTCCCATTTGCGGCACCGCTCCTGAAATGGCCGCTACGCGGCCATCGTCGCTCGTATTCGGCCTGGCATCCGCGCCCTTGAGCGCCGAGCTTCTTGGCCCAAACTCCAGGGGCGCGGAGCGGCCTCACACGTGCCCCAAACAGGACACCCCAGCCCCCTCGCGCCGGCTCCCCGTCTTCGAATTCCCTCGCGTCATTGACCTTGAATCGACCTGCATGTGTCCGGTCGTTATGGACGATGCGTGCAAGGAGCAGTTGGAGGCGGCGCGAGGAGGGACGGGTGTTCCCTTTCGGGCACCTGTGAGCGCGCTCCTCGCCGTCTGCGGCGAGGATGCCAGCGCGAATAGGAGCGACGATGGCCGCGAAGCGGCCATTACAGGAGCGGTGCCCGAAAGGGAATACCCGCCCCTCCGGGAGCCGCCGACGGGATCGCGCCCGCGCGGAGTTCAGTCCCAGCCGCGGCCGTGGAGGGTGTAATCGGTGGCGAGGGGTGCCGCGGGAGCCACGACGTTGCGGACGGCTTCGAAGAAGTTCGTGGCGCCGCGGTAGTCGGGTGACGAGCCGAGGAAGAGGCGCGTCTCGGCGCCGGGGATGCTGCGCACGCCGAAGAACGGGCGCAGCGTCCAGGCCGCCTGGCCGCCCACCAGCAGCGACAGCGCCAGCCAGCCGCCGACGGTGATCACCCGCCGCGCCAGCGGCCAGGGATGGTACTGCGCCAGCGCCCGCACCTGCCGGAGCAACGCCAGCGCGCCCGCGATCGCGATGAACGCGACGTTGATTCCGAGGAACACCGGATAGTCGTGCAGCGACGTCGCGTCGGGCGGGACAAGCGTGCGCGCGAGGAACCAGTTGGCCGGCGCCAGCGCCGCCAGCAGCACCGCGGCATCGCGGTAGAGGCGCATCGCGAGGCGCTGCACGTCGAAGAAGCGAAAACGCGCGCCGCCGATCAGCAGCGCCCAGAGGAAGTACGCGACGGCGCAGGCCGCGCCCGTGATCAGGAGCAGCAGCGGAAACTTGAGGACGTTGTGAAGACCGAAGCGCGTGCTGTGCACGCAGCCGATCGAGAACCCGTACAGCGACGACGCCAGCAGCAGCGTCGCGAGATCACGCCGCATCGATCGCCTCCGCTCAGGAACCGATGCCGAGGACGTTCGCGAGGCGGACCGTGATCAGGAGGTACAGCACGAGCCACGGGATGATCACCGGGATCGCCGCCGGGCCGATCCGGCGCGCGAGCGTCCGCTCGGCGAGCGCCAGCCGGAACAGCTGGCCGATGCCGGCCGAGAACGCGAGCACCAGCAGCAGGACGGCCATGCCCTGCGGCGTCACGTCCGTCGACGACGACATCGTGGCACGGAAGAATCCGAGGATCGGCGCCAGCGCCAGCGTGAACAGCGACGTCACTGCTGTCGCCGCCAGCGACACGGCCAGCGTCTGCGCCCACGTCACGCCCGCGCCCAGGTAGCGCGCGAACACGTGCAGCGACGGCACGCAGATCGCGAGGCTGCCCAGCAGCAGCGCCGCCACGCGCCAGACGTTCCGCATCCCCAGCACGGCGCCGAACGGCAGCG
>DATMZL010001186.1:0-4706 GCA_035607075.1 Polyangia bacterium | reverse complement strand
GAACGTCGTCGAGCGCGCGCTGGTGCTGTGCGAGGACAGCGAGATCACGCCCGAGCACCTGCCGCTCGACAAGCTGCGGCTGCCGCACGTCGCGCCGGCCGCCACGGTCGCCGCCGTGCCGTCGAAGGCAAACGGCGGCGGCGCGCCGTCGTCCGCCGCTGCGCCGTTGACGCCGTCGGAGGCCGCCGAGAAGCGCCGCATCCTGGAACTGCTCGCGGAGCACGGCGGCAATCAGACGCGCGTCGCGAAGAAGCTCGGCGTTGCGCGCGGAACGCTCATCGAGCGCTTGAAGCGCTACGGCATCAAGCGCCCGCAGTCCGACGACTGACGACTGACGCTCCGAACCGGCGCACGACGAACTGTTCGAGCCGCACACCAAGCAAGTTGTCCGATCGACCGCGCGCGTGCGCTGGTCCGCGGGCACTTTGGTCCTGGCACGATGTTCGCATTGAACGTTCCCCAAGGGGGACACGACAATGACTCGCGCAATTCGCAACATTCAGCTCTCAATCCTGGCCATCGCACTGGCCGCCGGCGCCGGCTGCGCCACCGCGTCGGGCGGGACCATCGGGGCACGCGAAGGACACGACGTCCACGCATCGGCCCGCATCGCCGGCGACAGCGCCCACGTGCTCGTCAGCGGACCCGCGTGGCTGATGCACGTCGACGTCGAGGGCCGCGACGACCTCGCGCTGTTCGCCGTCGCGCGCAAGGATGGGACCGACGCCGACTGCGCCAGCGGTCAGGTCGTCGAGAAGAAGCGCCTGCGCGCCGGCGTTCCGAACCTGGTGAACCTGAACGTGACGGCCGACGAGACGATCTGCATCGCCCCGGCCCCGAGCAAGCGCACCGCCTCGGTCATGTGGCACGCGCGCCGGATCGAGACCGAAGCCCGCCCGCAGACGCTGGCGTTCGACGGGCCGGCGCGATGACGGCGACCGCGGTCTCTCCGGCACGGACTGTCGAGACGCTGTGCCGGTACCTCGGCCTGCTGAACGGCGCGGCGCCGCTTTACCGCAGCGCCCTGCGTGTCGCCGCCGAGGTACGCGATCGGCCGGCGTTCGGTGAGCCGTTCGCGCGCGAGCGCCTCGCCGTCGAGGAACGCGCCGCCGGTCCCGATCACCGCGACGTCGCGATCGCCGTCGCGGCGCTGGCCGCGCTGCTGGACGCGCAGGATCGGATCGACGAGGCAGAGCCGCTGTACCGCGCGCTGCGCATCTTTCGCCGGCACCCGCAGCGCGACGGCGCCGAGATGGCGGTGACGCTGGCGGGCCTCGCGGCGATCCGCCACGCGAAGGGCCATCCCAGCGAGGCGGCGCGGCTTTATCACCGCGCGCTCGTCATCCGGAGGCGGCTGCTGCCGGCCGGACATCCCGCGATCGCGGCGACCCTTCACAGCCTGGCGGTGTTGCTCGATTCGCAAGGACACCACGCGCGCGCGGCACGCCTGATCCGAACGGCGATGACGAGCGAATGGCGCTCGGCGCGGGCGCGGCGGCTCGAAGGCCACGCGTAGATCGGCGCGCGCCGCTCGATCCGAGCCGATCCGATCCGAGGCGGCGGTCGATCTGTGCAGCGCGCACCGGATCGGTTGAACAGATCGTTCAAGTGCGCAGGCGCAGGAGACAGCCGGCCCAGTCAGGTCGCGCCGGTCGCCGTGGCACACCCGTTGCCCTACACGCCCGCGGCCGATGCGAAAGCCCCGCGAAAAAACGCTGCGGCGACGGGATTTTTCCCGTGTAAACGTCGTAAACAAACTTTCACTTGCGGAACGTCACCGATGTAGGCGACAAGACCACCCCAGGGATAAACGGGCATCCGGTAAGTCGGGGGGACCGATGGCCGAGTCGTCGCGGACGCGTGGAGGAGATAGTCGAGTTGCGTTCTCCGTTCACCCGGCGCTCGGGGTTTCCCCCGAAGTTTCGACGCACGAATCCAATCCGGGCGAGGGTGGTGGTGGTGGCGGTGGCGCGCCGAACGCGCGCGACGTCGACGTCCTGAAGAAGGGCGACACCCTCGGCCGGTACCTCGTTATCGAGCGACTCGGCGCGGGCGCGATGGGCGTCGTCTACGCCGCTTACGATCCCGAGCTGGATCGCAAGATCGCGATCAAGATCCTGCGCCCGCACGAGGGCAAGGGCGATCCAGCCCGACGCCGCGAGCGCCTCGTGCGCGAGGCGAAGGCGATGGCGAAGCTGTCGCACCCGAACGTCGGCGCGATCTACGACGTCGGCGTCCACGGCGACCAGGTCTTCCTGGCGATGGAGTTCCTGAGCGGCGGGACCCTGCGCGACTGGGTGACCGCGAAGAAGCGCCCCTGGCGCGAGGTCGTGAAGATGTTCATCGAGGTCGGCAAGGGCCTCGCCGGCGCCCACGCCGAGGGCCTGATTCACCGCGACTTCAAGCCCGACAACGTCCTCATCGACAAGAACGGCGTCCCCAAGGTCGTCGACTTCGGCCTCGTTCGCCTGACAAGCGCCGCGCTCGAGCGTTCGACGACGGGATCGATGGACGCCGTGGCGCTCGACGAGACCGCCGAGGAAGACGACACCGCGTCGCTGCCCATCGCCCAGACGGCGCTCGCAGCGCTGACCCGCACGGGCGCGCTCACCGGCACGCCCGCGTACATGGCGCCCGAGCAGTTTCTGGGCAAGGCGATCGACGCGCGGACGGATCAGTTCGCGTTCTGCGTCGCGCTGTGGGAGGCGCTCGACGGCGAACGCCCTTTCGCCGGCGAAACGTTGATTGCGATCGCCGAGGCCGTCACCGCGGAGCGGCTCAGGCCGCCCCCGAAGAACAGCGAGATCCCGACCTGGCTCCGACGGTGCATGAGCACAGGTCTTCGCGCGGACCCGGCTCAGCGCCATCCGACGGTCGACGATCTGCTTTCAGCTCTCGCGAACGATCCCGCCGTTCGCAGGCGCAGGAATCTCATTGCCCTGGGCGCGACGACGGTCATCGTTGGGGCGATCGTCTTCACGTGGCAGCTCGTCGTCGCGAAGCGCCAGGAGTTGAAGCGTCAGGTCGCGGAATACGTCGACGCGGCCTCCGCTGCGCTCGCCGACGCGGCAACCAAAAGCACCGAAGCATCCAGGTTCCGGCAGCAAGCCTTCGACGCGTTCGATGGGTTCGAGCTCGCGAAAGGCGAGGAGCTGTGGGAGCGGAACCTCAGACTGGTAAGCGAAGCAGGAGAATCCTACAAGCTCGGCATTCAACGCCTCGAAGCAGCGACGACGTTGATCCCGAAGAAGGACCTCCACGATCGCACGGCCGATGCAATCGTTCGATACCTCGAACTCGGCGAGCTAAGCCCGACGGAACGAGAGGCAACGATTCGTCAGCTGGCATCGCATGACGTCGACGGCGTTCGCCGGCAGCGGTTGAATGCGTCCGGTCATCTCGGCCTCCAGACGTCGCCGCCGGGGCTCGACGCCCGCATCGAAACCTACGATGCGGTGACCTACAAGCCGGCCGGTCCGGCGAAGCCGGTGGGACGAACTCCGCTCGCGCTGGACCTCGCGCCCGGCTCGTATCGGGTGATGTTCGACGGCACCCGCGAACACGTCGCGTTCAGCTACCCAGTCGTGCTCGCGGCCGGAGAGCGCTTCGACGCGACGGTGCGCGTGCCAGTCCATACGGGCGTCCCGAAAGATTTCATCTACGTCCCGGAAGGCCGGTTCCTGTTCGGGTCGGTCAAGGAGGACATCCGTTCCCTCTTTCTTGGGACCACGCCGCAACACGCCGCTCGCACGGATGCGTTCCTGATCGCGAAGAACGAAACGACGATGCGGGAATGGATCGACTATTTGGAGGCCCTGCCGCCAAAGGAGCGCGACCAACGGCGCCCGCAAGGCCGGAAGGACGGGCTAGGCGGCATCATCGATCTTCATAAAGAAGATGGACGTTGGGCTCTCGATTTTGGCGTCACCAACCGCGTTTACAAGGTCAAGGAAGGCGAACGCTTCAAGTATCAGGATCGCAGCAGACGATCTTCGCAGGACTGGCTGCAATTCCCGGTCAGCGGTATCTCGCCCGTCCACGCGACCGAGTACGCAGCGTGGCTGGCGAGTACTGGCCGAGTGCCCAACGCACGCCTGTGTACCGAGCGCGAGTGGGAGCGAGCAGCGCGCGGCGCGGACAGCCGCGATTTTCCGCATGGAAACAAGCTGCTTCCTGACGACGCGAACTTCGATCTCACGTACGGCCGCAGAGACGGCGCGTTCGGACCCGACGAAGTCGGAAGCCATCCGGGGTCGATCAGTCCGTTCGGCGTGCTCGACATGGTTGGGAACGTCTGGGACATCACGACGTCGGTTCTGGAACGCGGGCAATTCGTCGGTCGCGGCTCGAGCTTCTACCAAGGCCCGGTAAGCGAGCTCAGCACGAACCGCGATCCTCTCAGCATGGTGACTCGAGATTACACGGTGGGCGTGCGCATCTGCGCTGACGTCGATTTCTAGAACGGAGAAACTTCATGTCGATCAGAAGCAGAGCAAGCTCGCGTTGGATGGCCGCGGCGCTCCTCGCGTGTTGCCTTTCCCTAGGTGGTGGTGAGGTACGCGGTGGACTGACCACGCAAGGACTGACCACGCAGGGCCTCACCACGCAAGGCCTTACCACGCAAGGCCTCACCACCCAGGGCCTTACCACCCAAGGCCTCACCACCCAGGGCCTTACCACGCAAGGCCTCACCACCCAGGGCCTCA
>DATMZL010000420.1:0-6109 GCA_035607075.1 Polyangia bacterium | reverse complement strand
GCTGGCGGAGACCTCGGTGTCGCGCGACAGCTCGGGGTTGTAGCTCGAGCCCCACTCGTCGTTGATCAGCTCGCCGGTGAACCCGTGGGCAGCGATCGTGCTGAACAGCGAGTTCTTGAAGCTGATGAAGTCGCCCGCGTTGGCGATGACGTTCATCGGCGAATCCTGCCCGTACCGGTGGTAGCTGATGAAGTCGAGCTTGATCTCGGGGTGCGACTTCGCGAAGTCGATCAGCGACGGGATCGCGTTCGGCGAGTTGCCGCCGCTGTCGGCGGGCCCGCCGATCTTCACCAGCGGATCGCCCTGCATAAGGCCGAGCGCGGTGTTGTAGTAGAGCTCGTTGTAGCCGGCCGCGCCGGGGCCGTACATCCAGGTCGCTTCGTTCCAGACCTCGAAGTACCAGTTGTTGCGCACCTCTTCGGCGCCGTAGCGAGACTCCAGGTGGAGGACGATGTCGGCCATGAACTTCTGCCAGTGATCGAAGGTCGGCATCGCGCCCGCGGTCGGGGGCAGGATCGGCTTGCTGATGTTGGGCGACACGCCGCCGTACCAGAGCTGCGCCTGGATCTGCGTCGGGACCGACGCGAGCGCGGGCGGCGTGAAGCCGATTTCCACGATCGGGCGCATGCCGGCCGCCACGACCGCGTCGTAGACCTGATCGAAGCGCGTCCAGTTGTACGCCGGCGTGTCGGTCGCCATCGCGGGCGCCGTGGCCGGATAGACGCCGATGTCGTTGTTCAAGATCCCGTGGAATCGCGCGTAGCGGAATCCGGCCTCGTCGTGCCCCTTCTTCAGCGCCGCCGCCGCGTTCCTTCCGTACGCGGACGACAGGATCGTGTTCGCGTGATCGGTCGCGACCGCGCCCTCGTAGAAGCGGCTCCACGCCGCGCCCGGCGACGCGGCGTTGACTGTCAGCGTGACCGCCGGCGTCCCGTCGGTCGTCCAGGGCGGCGCATCGCCGCAGACGACGCCGGGCGCGTTCCCCGTCGCGCCGGTGCCGATGCCGCCGCCCAGCCCGCGGAGCCCGCCCATGCCCCCCATGCCGCCCATCCCCTTGCTCCCGCCGCCGCCACACGCACCGACGGCGGCCGCCACGCCAAACAACAGGCCACAAGAAAAAGGAAAGACCCTTGACGATTGCATGCGAAGTCTCCGAAACCGCTTGGAAATCTTCGGCGACGTTACGCCAGCGCGCTTACAAAGTCCACGCCGCTGCTACCGGCCCTTCAGGCCCAGCACGAACTTCGTCATGTCCTCGATCTCGGCGGGCGTCAGCTTGTTGCTGAACTTCGGCATCTTGTTGCGGTCGGTGAACAGCAGCGGGTGGCCGGCGTCGGCGATCACCGCCGCCACCCACTTCGCGGTTCCGCGGCCCTTCAGGTTCGGGCCGTCGTTCTCGCCCTCGCCGTCGATGTCGTGGCAGGTGTCGCAGTCCTTGGGTGACAGCAGGTCCTTCCCGCGCGCGGCCTTGGCGGTGTCGGCGTCGGCTGCGCCCGTCTCGGCGTAAAGGAACTCGACAAGCGCCTCCTGCTCCTCGGCCGTCGCGTCGACAGCGCGCATTCCCTTCTCGATCTTCGCGGGGCCCATGTACAGCGGCCCGTCGGGATTGGCGAGGAAGCCCCGGATCCACGCCCGCGAGTTGTAGTCCTTGAGGTCGGGGCCCTTCTCGCCGCCCATGCCTGCCAGTCCGTGGCAGCCGGCGCAGCGCTCGTCCCAGATCTCGCGCGCGTGGAACATTGGATCGTTGCGGAACACGTTGCCGTCCGGGTGAACGCCCTTCAGCGCCAGCTGGCGCGCGACCTCGCCGCGCAGCTTCTCGTCGGCGCGCGCCTTCGCGTACGCGGGATCGCGCGCGTCCTTCGCCAGCGCGGTCACGCCCAGCGCGGTCACCGCCGCCAGGCCCAGCGTGGCCGCGGCCAGCACGCGCCGCCTATCGCCGGGGCGGTTGCTGGCGCCGCGGTCGAGGAACGGCAGCGCGAACGCCAGCGCGGTGACGATGCCGGGGATGACCATCGTCGCGACGATCTCCAGCGGACCCTCGAAGAACATGCGCAGCTGGAACAGCGGCAGCGCGTACCACTCGGGGCGGGCCAGGTAGCTGGACGCGGGATCCGCGGGCGATTCCAGGGGCGCGCCGTGCCGCGCGATCACGGCGACGGCGACCACGCCCCACGCGAGCAGGCCGACGACGGCGTTGCGGAACGCCTGATCGGGCCAGGTCGGGACGGCGCGCGCGGCCGCCTCCTCCGTCGACAGCGACCACTTCGGCGTGTAGCCGTGGCGCCGGAAAAGATAGATGTGGAACGCGAGCAGCCCGGTCAGCACCGCGGGCAGCGCCATCGCGTGCAGCGCGTAAGCGCGCGTCAACGTCAGCGTGCCGAACGTGGCGCCGCCCTGGATCATCCGCTGCGCCGAAGGGCCGACGACGGGCGCGCTGCCCGTGATGGTCGCCTCGACCACCTTCGCCCAGTAGCCCTTCTGGTCCCAGGGCAACAGGTAACCCGACAGCGCGAACACGGCGACCACGCCGAACATCACCAGGCCCACCATCCAGTTCAGCTCGCGCGGGCGCCGATACGCGCCGAACAGAAAGACCTGCAAGAGGTGAAGGCCGGCGACCACGATCAGCGCCGACGACCCGAAGCTGTGCAGGCCGCGCACGAACCAGCCCAGCGTCAGCTGGTCCTGGATGAAGGCGACGGACGCCCACGCGCCGGTGGCCGACGGGGTGTACGCGGTCGCGAGGAAGACGCCCGTTACCGCCTCCAGCACGAACAGCCCCGCCGCGACCGAGCCCAGCGTGTGCCAGAGGCTGGCACCGCCCGGAACCTGCCCGGCGCGGATTGTCTCGCCCAGCGCCTCCAGGCCGATGCGATCGGCCAGCCACTCTCGCAGTCGGCTTTTCTTCGGCGTCCCGCCCGCGCTCATCCGATCGGCTCTCGCTTCGAGGCGCCCACCCGAAAGCGCTGGTACCGGACCAGAACCTCGCGGCTCTCGACGTGGGTCTCCAGCTCGTCGAGCCCGCGCGGCGACGGCCCGCTGAGGCAACGCCCGTCGAGATCGAACGCGGAGGTGTGACAGGGACAGTTGAACTTGCCGGTGCTCTCTTCGAAGTCGACGACGCAGCCGAGGTGCGGGCAGACCGTCGAGAACGCGCGGATCGGTCCGTCCTCGGTCGTGCGCACCAGCCAGGCCGACCCCAGCGTCACCCGGTCGAGCCGCAGCCAGGCGTCCTCGTGCGGGCCGACGGCGGTGACGCGCAAGGGCCGGTTCGGCTTCACGTCGCGCTCGGCGGCGACGCGCAGCGGGTTGCCGCTGCCGCTGCTGCGCCCGCCCGGAC
The DNA here is from genome assembly GCA_035607075.1 of Polyangia bacterium. GTDB lineage: Bacteria > Myxococcota_A > Polyangia > Fen-1088 > Fen-1088 > JADGRB01. The sequence continues at coordinate 2,769 of DATMZL010000420.1, read as the reverse complement.
GCGTCAGCGGGCCGGCGAGGAACCCGAGGCCGGGGACCACCGCGAGGGCCGCGGTGATGGCGCCGAGACCCGCGGTCATGAGCTTCAGGAAACCGCGGCGCTCGTCAGGAGACTCGACTGCCATTCGCGAGGAGCGGAGGATCGCTTGCGCGTCAATCGGGCGTCAAGGCAACTCGGTGCGCGGGCAAATTCTTGCTGGCGCAGCGCGCGGTTTTTGGGATGCCTGCTCTTCGCGCGCTGCCGTCTCTGCGAAAACCAGGGCCTAGAAATGAAAAAGGCCGGGGGCAAACCCGGCCTTCTTCTCATTCGGCTTTCGCCGACGTGTGTGCCTTAGGCGTTCTTGCGAACGTTCGCGGCTTGCAGTCCTTTCGGTCCCTCCGTGATGTCGAACTCGACCTCCTGCCCTTCGCTCAACGAGCGGAAGCCATCAGCCTGAATTGCCGTGTGATGGACGAAAACATCAGGTCCATCTTCACGCGCGATGAATCCATATCCCTTCGCATCGTTGAACCACTTCACCTTGCCGGTTGCCATTTACTGCCCTCCTACGAACGTTGATTCCATGCCTCTTTCCGCGGCTTTGGCCGGGGAAATTGGGCGTGAGAGTACGAGCCCTGCAAAATGTGTCAAGTGTCGGCGCACTGTCACAGACTGTCCATTTTTCGGAATTTTTTTAGCTCTTGACATAATGCTCCGACGGCGGCGGCGGGGTCCGGCGCGGCCATGACGGCGCGGATGCAAGCGACGCCGTGCGCGCCCGCCGCGCGCAACGCGCGCACGTTCTCCGGACCGACGCCGCCCACCGCGACGATGGGCAACCCGCTGCTGGCCGCCTCCGTGACCGCCGCATCGCCCAGCGGCGGTCCGTACGGCCGTTTGGATGGCGTGTCGCCGATCGGACCAAGTAACGCAAACGCGATCCGATCAGGTCCCCTCGCCCCGCGAAGCGGGGAGAGGGTTAGGGTGAGGGGTCCGCGCAGCGCCGCGACCTCCGCAGCCGAATGCACCGACACCGCGATCGCCATCTCCGGCGCGACCGCCGCGACCGTGGCCGCATCCAGCGACGTGCCGCCCAGGTGAACGCCGTCCGCGCCGACGGTCAGCGCGACGTCGATCCGATCGTTGACGTACAGCGCGACGCCCGCCGCCGCCGTGATCGCCCGTAGCCGACGCGCCAGCTCGGTCAGCTCGCGCCCGGAAAGGCTTTTCTCACGCAGCTGCACCGCGACCTCGTCGGCCGGCAGGCGGCTGTCCGCGACGCCACGCAGGGCGGCGGCAACGACGTCGGCCAGCGGGCGCCCGGCCGTCGCATGGCGGTCGGTGATCAGGTATAGGCGCGGCGCCGGACGACTACTCAATGAGGCCGTCGACCGGCGACGACGCCGTGGCGTACAGCTTGCGCGGGATGCGGCCGGCCCGGAACGCGCGGCGCCCGGCGCTGACAGCGTCGCGCATCGCCTCGGCCATCATCAAGGGGTCGCGCGCGCCCGCGATGGCGGTGTTCATCAGGACGCCGTCGCAGCCCAACTCCATCGCGACCGCCGCGTCCGACGCGGTGCCGACGCCGGCATCCACGATAATTGGCACCTTCGCCCGTTCCAGGATGATGCGGATGTTGTACGGGTTGCGGATTCCCAGGCCCGACCCGATTGGCGCCGCCAGCGGCATCACCGCGGCGCAGCCGACGTCCTCCAGCTTCTGGGCCAGGATCGGGTCGTCCATGCAGTAGGGGAGGACGGTGAACCCTTCCTTGACCAGCACGCGCGCCGCTTCCAGCGTGGCAGCGCCGTCCGGGAACAGCGTCCGCTCGTCGCCGATGACTTCCAGTTTCACGAGGTCGGCGATGCCCAGCTCGCGCGCCAGCCGGCACGTGCGGATGGCGTCCTCGGCGGTGTAGCAGCCGGCGGTGTTGGGGAGGATCGTGTGGCGCTTGCGGTCGATGGTGTCGAGGACGTTGGGCTTGCCGGGCGTCAGGTCGACCCGGCGCAGGGCGACGGTGACGATTTCGGCGCCGGACCGCAGAATCGCCTCGCGCCCCTCGTCCAGCGTCCGGTACTTTCCCGTCCCGATGAGCAAGCGCGACCGGAACTTGCGCCCGGCCAGCACCAGCGGATCGTCGCCCGTTCCGGGCGACGATTCGCTGTCCGATCCGCCCCCGATGAACGCGACGATTTCCAGCTTGTCGCCGTCCGCCAGGCCGGCGTCCGCCCAGGTCGCGCGCGGAACCACGTCGCGGTTTCGCTCGACGGCGACGCGAGCCGGGTCGATGCCCATCGTTCGCAGCAGGCCGGCGACCGTCGTGCCGGGTTCGGCGGTACGCTGCTCGCCGTTGACCGTGAGTCGTAGCTCGTTCATGAGTTAGGCGAAGCATACGTCATGCGCTGCCCGTTCTGCTCCCAGATCGAAGACAAGGTCGTCGACACCAGGCCGTCCGACAATGACAATGTCATCCGTCGGCGGCGCGAGTGCGCCGGCTGCGGCCGCCGCTTCACGACCTACGAGCGCATCGACGAGGTGTTGCCGCTGGTCATCAAGAAGGACGGGCGCCGTGAGCCGTTCGACAGGCTGAAGATCCTGGCGGGCCTGCGCAAGGCGTGCACGAAGCGGCCCGTGCCGGTGGAAGAGCTGGAGCACGTGGTCGATCGCATCGAGCGCGAGCTGGAGGAGGCGGGTGAGAAGGAGATCCCGTCGTCTCGCCTGGGCGACGCCATCATGGCGGAGCTGCGCGACATCGACGACGTGGCGTACGTGCGCTTTGCCTCGGTGTAC
>DATMZL010000502.1:0-2725 GCA_035607075.1 Polyangia bacterium | reverse complement strand
GAACAAGAGCGAGCGGAAGGCGCTTCAGCGCTTCCTCGAGAACCCGATCGGGCCGCGGGCGTTCCTCGTCAACGTCGAGGCGCTGTCGCTGGCGTCGACCGGCGCCAGGGAAGCCTGCGAGGAATTTCTCGCCCCGAAGCGATCGATGATGGTCGTCGACGAGGTGACGGTGATCAAGAACCCGACGGCTAAGCGGACCAAGTACGTCAACCGGGTCCTCGCGCCGCGGGCGGACTACCGCCGCATCCTGTCGGGCCTGCCGACGCCGCGGTCGCCCCTCGACCTCTACTGCGAGTTCGAGTTCCTCGACCCGGCGATCCTTCGCCAACGGTCGTACTTCGGCTTCACGCAGCGCTACGCGATCGTTCGCCAGACCACGTTCTGCGGCAAGCTCAAGCGGCCGGCCAACATCGTCGTCGGCTACCGCAACGAGGACGAGCTCCGGCGGCTGATCGAGCCCCACTCCTTCCGGGTCGAGTTCCGCCCCGACATCCCGTCGACCTACACCCACCGCGAGGTCGAACTGTCGCCCGAGCAGCGGAAGATTTACGACGACTTGAAGCGGAGCGCAACCGCGGAGCTGGCGGCGATGTCTCACGTCACGGCACCGCTCGTGATCGTTCGGATGCTCCGGCTTCACCAGGTCCTCTGCGGCCACGTCGTCGACGAGAACGGCGTCGAACACGTCATCCCCGAGAGGCGGACGGCGGCGCTGATGGAGCTCCTCGACGACTACGCCGGGAAGGCGATCATCTGGTGCTCCTACGACGCGGACGTGCGGAAGATCGCCGCCGCGATCGAGAAGGAGTACGGCGTCGGGTCGGTCGCGCGGTTCTGGGGCGGCAACGCCTCGACCCGCGAGGCCGAGGAAGTCGCCTTCAAGACCGATCCGGCCTGCCGCTTCATGGTCGCGACCCCGGCCGCCGGCGGCCGCGGACGGACCTGGGACGCGGCAGACCTCGTGGTGTACTATTCCTCGACCAACAACCTCGAGCATCGCGATCAATCCGAGCAGCGCGCCCAGAACGTCGGCAAGAAGGTGGGCGTCGACTACGTCGACCTGATCGCCCCCGGCACCGTCGACGGCCTGATCATAAAGGCGCTCCGGGACAAGATCGACATGGCCTCGGTGATCACCGGCGACGATTACCGCGATTGGCTTATCTGAGAGTCGCCAGAAGGAGAAGCGTGGTATGGCTATAGGAGACAACGTGAACGAGACGATCGACCGCCGACGCGAGCAGCGCGATCAGACCGAGCAGCTCGTCAATCGACAGGTCACGGACGCCACCAACCTGATCGCGACGTCGTGCCAGCAGCCGCTGCAGATCATGGCGGCGCTGTTTCACGCCTGGGGCCGCGGCCTCTACGGCATGTCGGAGGGCTTCGAGGACGTCCGCAATCAGCAGGAGCGGCAGTCCCAGCAGCACCAGCGCGGCAAGACCGGCTAGTCCGCCAGAGGGCTAGGAGTCGGCGCGCGTTACAAGCGCCGGAGGGGCGGGTCGAACCCGCATGGTCTTTACGGCCCGCCCCGAACCTTCAAATTTTGGGGGACGCGCGTGGGTGCCACCAGGCAGATCGACGACATCGTCTTTCACGTCCCGACGCCGTCGATCTGGGACGCCGACTGGCCTCCCGTCAGCGTCATCTTCAACGGCAACGGCTGGATGATCTGCCATCCCGACGGCACGCCGCTGCATCGCAAGCCGTTTGTCAGCTTGAACGAGGCGATAGGCCTCATAGCGAGGAGTGTGGAGAGATGAACGGACCGATCGACAAGGCCGAGAAGGCCATCGCCGACGCGCTCGCGACCGCGCAGGCGGACATCAACGGCGGCACGAAGGCGCGCGCGGTCAGCAAGCCGAACGGCGGGCACCTCGCGACCGTGGGCGAGGAGAACGCCAAGCGGCTGCGCGACGCCGCCGGGAAGGTGGCGGCCGCGGTCGAGGATCAGGCCGCCGAGCGGCTGGCGGTGGCAGAGAGCACGGTCGAGGAGGCCAAGGCGCTCCAGGCCAAGGCGAAGGAGATCGCCGACGGCATTCGCGCCGCCGCCGAGGTCGAGGCGCGCAACTCGATCGAGATCACGTCAAAGCTCGACGACACCACGATGATGATGGAGCAGTTCTGGCAGAAGTTCGATCCCGGTGCGGGCCAATGAAGCTCGCGCCCGGCGTGCACACGGAGGCGCACATGATGAAGATCGGTCCCGAGTTTTGCGAGATCGTGCCGCCGCCCAAGGTCGCGTCCGAGGACGCCGAGGCGAAGCGGCTCGGGCTGGCACGCGGCATGAGGATCGCCCGCAACTACAACAGGCAATATCGCTGCGCGAATTGTGATCGCTTTCAACCGCGCGGCGCGGTGATGGTGTGGGTGGCCGACGGCGTCAAGATCGGCGACCCGCGCTGGGCGATCGAGGAGAACGAGCGCTGTCACGCATTCAACGGCAGCGGCTCGGGCTGGTGCCTCAAGTGCGCGCAACGGCTGTCGGGCGCGCGCCCTTGGTGGAGGTTCTGGTGATCACTGGCTGGGTCGCCTCAGTGCCGATCGGGATGGCGTGCGGCTTGGTCTGTGGTCGCGCTGGCCTGCCACCATGGACAGGTCTCATTCTCGGAAGCACGACGGCCTTCGTGGCCTGTGTGATCTTTCAGTATATGGGGCTGCCATGATCACGAAGTACATCCTCCGCGGCAGGACGCCGGTGCCGTGCGACGATCTGATCACGTGG
>DATMZL010000619.1:0-2037 GCA_035607075.1 Polyangia bacterium | reverse complement strand
GCCCGTCCCGCCGGTCGCGCCCGTTCCGCCGGTCCCGCCGGTCCCGCCCTCGGTGCAGACCATGGAGCAGTCGTCGCTGTAGGTCGGCGCGTTGAAGTCGTCGCACGAAACCGTGTTGAGCTTGTTGAGGCACGACATCTTCGCCGCCTCGTTCACTTGCTTGCCCGCGCAGCTGACGTCGAAAGTCTGGCCCGCCGGTTGTGGCTGCGAGCAGAGCGCTGCGTACCCCTTGGTGCAGTCCGCTTCCGACGATCCCGCGAACCCGCTGCTCCCCGGGTCGGGCGTGCACGTCCACACCTTGTGGCACCAGGCGGCCGCCCAGTCACCGCAGAACTTGGAGGCGCTTCCGCCGCCGCCGCCACCACAGGTCGGTGCTGCAACGATCAGAAAACACGACGCCAACAACAAACGAGTTAACAACGAACGACCAACATCCCGACGCTCACGCATGGCGGAAAGGCTCTCACGCCGCGTTTGGTTGGTCAACGCGGTCTGGACGCTGCACCGCGCCCAGGCCGCAACCTCGTCACGGACATGCGAAAGGTTTCGGCTCCGCCCGCCGATGCCGATTCACGGGAGCGTGCGCGGCTGCGACGAGCCAACAACGATGCAAGAACCACCCATCTGCGCCAGGATGGTTGCGTGAGAACCGCGCGACGGATCCCCGTCGGCCTGACGCTAATCGTTGCCGGCGTCGCCGGCTGCGCGACGGCGCGGACGCACTGCCCGCTCGGGACCGATCTGGCGCGCCAGATCTATTCGGGCGGCGCGGAGGCGGAGTCCTGCCGCCGGCCCGACGGCATCAAGCAGGGACCGGAAGTCCGATATTACGAGAGCGGCGCCGAGCACGTCGCGGGCGAGTACGTCGACGGCGCGCAGAGCGGCGTGTGGCGTTTCCGGTTCAGCAACGGGCGCAACTGGCGCGCAGAGAAATGGGACGACGGCGCGCTGGTGGGCAAGACGGTCGATCCCGCGGTGGCGGCCATGTCGCCGGAACAGATCGAGGCGCTCGGCCCGACGTCGTCGAACATCATCAAGTTGACGTCGCACGATCCGCGCGTGTTCCGCGAGTCGCGCGATCGCGGCGGGGGGACGTTCACCGCGCGCTGGGACAACGGCCAGCAGCGCGTCGGGGGCGACTACGACGCCGACGGATTGCGCGTCGGCGTGTGGCGCTTCTGGAACGAGGACGGCAAGCTGGCGCGCGAGGTCGAGTACCTGTCCGGCATCCGCGAGCGCGCGGCGCGCGAGTACCATCCGAACGGCGCGCTGGCGGTCGAAGGTTTCTATGTCGCGGGCGAACGCGAAGGGCAGTGGCGCTGGTGGGACGCGAACGGTCGGATCACGCGCGAGACCGCGTACTCGGCGGGCACGCCGATCCAGTTCCCCGCACCGTCTGCGCCGGCCCTGAAGTAGGTATAGACTGCGCTTAAATGAAGCGCTCCGTGACGGTGCAGATCGCCGGCGTCAAATACGCTCTCAAGACCGACGAGGACGATCGCTGGGTCAAGGCGGTGGCGGCGTTCGTCGACGCCAAGTTTCGGGATACCCAGAAGCACACGCGGACCGTCGACACGCAGGCGGTCGCGGTGCTGACGGCGTTGCAGATCGCCGAGGAGCTGTTCAGCGAGCGCCAGCAGTCCAGCGAGCTGCGCAAGAAGATCCGCGAGAAGAGCCAGTCGCTGCTGGATGCGCTGGTGCGCGAAGCGCGGCTATGACCGCGGACCTGGCGGCGGAGAAGCGCGTCCTCCGCCGGGCCATGCGGGAGCAGCGCGAGGCGCTCGACGCCGAGCAGCGGGTCGCGCTGACCGTCACGGCAGTCGAGCGGTTACTCTCGTTGCCGGCGTTCGAGCAGTTGGAGGGGCGGACGGTCGCGGGATACGTCGCGGCGGGCGGCGAGATCAGCCCAGCGGGCGCGCTCGCGTACGTCACGGATTCGGGCGGCATCGTGGCGTTGCCGCGGGTCAGCGATGCGGCGCCGCGGCTGCGCTTTCATCGCATGCTGCCGGGAACGCGTCTTCGCACCGGACGCTTCGG
>DATMZL010000438.1:0-2018 GCA_035607075.1 Polyangia bacterium | reverse complement strand
AAACGTTCGCCGCGGCGCAGGTACCGCCGACCGGAACGGTCACGCGGCAGCGCTTCCGAACGCGATCCGTGCCCGTATAGATGTTGTCGTTGACGGCCTTGACGATTTCCTGGTCGCCGCCGAACTTGAACTGATGCGAGCCGAAGAAGGCGGAGATGTCCGCCTTGGCGACGTCGCGGCTGAACTTCTGCTGCTGGATGAAACCGAAGCCGCCGAAACGCACGAGCGGATTCTGCGTGTCGTCACGAAGCTGGCTGATCGACGCGCCCGCGCCGCTGACCGTGCTCTTCTCACGATGCATGCCGTAGGAAGCGTTGGCCGTCCAGTTCGAGCCAAAGACGCCCGAGTAACGAAGCGCGGAGTCATTGCCACCGAGCTTGTTCGTTCCCTCGAACACCGACGGCGGGCCGGAGAGGGCGAAAATGGCGCCGTCGTTCGTGGTCGGATCGCCGAAGACCGACAGGTTGACCAACTGGCTCGACGTCAGAGCAAGTGACAACTTGCCGGCGTAGAGGTCGCGGGTGATCTTGTTCGGGAGCGTATCGCCGACGTTGAGCTGGTAAACAACCACCGGGCTGCCGATGATCAGCGGGGTATTGATGCGCTGGCTGAGGTCGGTTTCGCTGGTCCGGTCATACGATCCGAAGAACCACAGACGGTCCTTCATCAGGTAGCCGCCGAGGTTGCCGCCGAAGTCATACTGCTTGTCGATCGACCCGATGGTCGTCGCCGAGCTGGGGGACTTCGCCGCGGTTGAATTGTTCGCGTTCAGGCTGCCGCCGCTGTCATAGCCGAAGACGTCGCCGTGATACTCGTTCGAACCGCTCTTGGTGATGGCGTTGATCGTGCCACCGGTCATGCGGCCGTACTCGGCCGGGAGGCCGCCGGTCATGACTTCGACTTCCTGAACGAAGTCGAGGTTCAGGCGCTTGCCCTGCAGGCCGCGCTCGACGCCCGTGGTGTTCAGACCGTCGATGATGTAGTTGTTCTCGGCGCCGGTCGATCCGTACACCGTGGTGCCGACGGCGTCGGCGCTGGTGCCCGGAGCCACCTGCGCGGCGGCGACGAAGTTGCGGCCGAGCGGCAGCGACTGCATCGTCTGCGAGGTGATGTTGGCACCCTGGGTGTTGGACGTAACGTCGACGACCGGGGGAGCGCCCGTGACGGTGATCTGCTCCGATGCCGTCGGGCTGAGCGCCACTTCCAGCGCCACGGTCTTGTTCAGACCGACGTGGACACCCTTCTGGGTGACGGTGTTGAAGCCGGACAGCGTGGCCGTCATCGTGTAATCGCCCGGAGGAAGCAGCGAGAACCGGAAGCTGCCCCTGGCGTCCGTCACTTCGGTGCGCGTGCCCTGCAGGCTTGCCGACTTGACTTCCACCGTTACGCCGGGCAGCGCGGTGGTGCCCTGCATCACGGTGCCGTTGATGGCGCCCGTCTCCGCGTTCTGCGCAAACGCGCCGACCGCGACGACGAGCACCAATGCGAGCATCAGTGCTACTCGAAACTTTTGTAATTGCATTTCGTTCTTTCTCCTAACCCTATCTTGGACTGCGGTTTGACTGCCTTCGAACCCTGATTGTTCACGTTGAGGACTCGCGTACCTCCCGGTGACTGATTGGAATGCTGAACCGGACCGCGACGGTAGCCTTTCGGCTCTTGACCGTCGAAGCGTGCATGCACGCTGCCGTCGGACCCCTCGAGGTCCAAGGCGGCGCGAGGTTAGTATTTTTAGATGGTTAGCGCAAGCGAAGGCGTCGCCGTCAAGTCCACTCCCCTTCAATAATTCGGATTTTCGATCCGAACGCTTGGTGTCCCACCCGATCGCCAAGCGTCCTCGTGCAGAATGAACCACATGCAGCGCCAGGTCGCAGCCATCGTCTTCCTCTCGCTCCTGACGGCCACTTGCCGTGAAGCACCGCGCCGTCCAGTCAATATTCTGTTCATTTCGATCGATACCTTCCGGGCCGATCGCGTCGGTGCCCTGACACCGGCGCTCGCGCGCCTCGGCAACGAGG
>DATMZL010001317.1:0-2341 GCA_035607075.1 Polyangia bacterium | reverse complement strand
GTCGGGCTGGAAATTGTTTGGTCGCGCGCCGGCCGTGTTGGCGGCGAGTTGGTTTTTCGCGCCGTAGGGGATGTTCACGGTCAGCGCGTTGTCGTTGGTGTAGCCGAAGTGCGCTGCGAACGCGCCGCCCGCCTGCGGTTCGATGCATTCGAGGCGCGGAATGATCGGCGCTGCGCCGGCGCGCGAGACTGCCTCGTCGAAGGTGGCCAGGAACGGATCGATGCGCGTGAAGATCGCGTAGTCCTCGCAGAAGAGGCCGGTCCAGAAGCCGACGCCCGCCAGGTAGGTCGTGCCCTTCCGCTTGACCAGCAGCGGGCCGCCCGAATCGCCCGCGCAGGTGTTCGCTGACGGCGCCATGCCGTCGGTCTTCAGAAGATTCGCGCGGATCGCGGGATCGAGAATCCCCGGGTTTGGATCGTCGGGGTGATAGTCGGCTTCGGTCGGCGTGCCGAGGATCTTCACCTTGGCGCTGCGCTTGATGAACGCGCCCTCGACCTGCGTGATGTCGGCCGTCAGCGCCTTGCTGCCGCCCCAGCCCGCGATCTCGCCCTTGTTGTCGGCGTCCGTGACGGGCTCACGCAGGAGGGGGATCGGATCGAACGGCAGCTCGCGATCGAGGTGCAGGATCGCGATGTCCGGGTAGTTGACGCCCGCCACGTAGGCGGGGTGCGCGGCCGACGTCTCGACGCGCGCCCACACCGACGGCTGGCCGGGCGGCGGGATCACCGGCAGCGACGCGACGTCCGTCGGAAAGTCGTCGCCGAAGTAGACGAAGGTCTGCCCGGGGATCGCGTCGCCACGCAGGCAGTGCGCCGCCGTCACGACGACGCGCTTCGCGAAGTACGTGCCCGAGCAGAAGGTCCAGCGGCCGTTGAAGGCGTTCACGCGGATGCCCACGATCTGGGGCAGCTTCTTCTCCGTCTTGCCGCGGACGATTCCTTCGCCGGTGCTGTCCGACGGGTTGGGCACGTCGGCGCAACCCGCGAGCAAGGACAGCGACAACGACGCGCTGACGACGAATGCGACGCGATCAAGCTTCATCTGGACCTCCAATAATTGCGCGCTTCCGCGATTACGAAAATGCGCGCGGAGTGTTGCCTGCGGTTGCGCAAAGCCGCAAGCGACAAATGGCGCGGACGCTGCGATAGGGTCGGCTGGTGGCGCCGGCGCGTGAAGACGAAGACGAGGTCCTGCTCCTGGACGCGTTCGCCCTCGTCTACCGCGCGTTCTTCGCGCTGCCCGCGATGGTCACGTCGCGGGGCGAGCCCACCGGCGCGCTCTACGGATTCTCCGTCCTGCTGTTGAAGCTGCTGCGCGAGCGAAGACCAAAAGGGATCTCCGCGGGGCTCGACGCGCCCGCCGCGACGTTTCGACACGCGGCATTCGCCGGCTACAAGGCGAGCCGCCCGCGCGCGCCGACGCCGCTCGGGCAACAGCTGCGGCGCCTGCCGGCGCTGCTCGACGCGTTCGGCGCGACAAGCTTCAGCGTGCCCGGGTTCGAAGCCGACGACGTGCTGGCGACGCTCGCTCGCGAGCTGGCGGGCGCAGGCGAGCGGCCGCTCGTCGTCACCGGCGATCTCGACGCGCTCCAGTGCGCGCGCGACAGCACGCGCGTCTACGTCGTGGGGCGCGGCGCAACGGCCGGGCGGCTCTACGACGAAGCGGCCGTGTGGGAGCGCTTCAGCGTCACGCCCGCGGAGCTGCCCGACTGGAAGGCCCTGGTCGGCGACGTGACCGACGAGATCCCCGGCGTGCCCGGCGTGGGACCGCAGCGCGCTGCGCAGCTCGTACGCCGCTTCGGCGACGTCGCCGGCGTGCTCGCCGGCCTGAACGAGATCAAGCCACCGGCGCTGCGGGACGCGATCGCGGCGCGCGCGGGCGACCTCGCGCTGTGGAAGGACCTCGCGCGCCTGCGCGACGACGTGCCGCTTCCCGCCCGCGCGCGCTTCGGCGCATTCGACGCGACGGCGCGCGCCCGGTTGCGGACGCTGTTCGAGGAGCTCGAGTTCCGATCGTTGCTGCCTCGCCTCGACGCCCTGCCCCTATAATGGTCCGCATGGGTCGTGGGCTGCGGCTGGGTCTCTTCACCTTGCTCGTTGCGGCGGCCAGCTGCGGCGGTTCTTCCCGACCGAACGGGCTCGTCGGCTCGGTCTCGCGCGGTAGCGCCAACCTGCGGCTCGAGGATACCGCCGGAAGCAATGTCGCCCCGAGCCACATCCCGGCGAACGAAATCACCGTCGGTTTTCGCGATCTGACCATGGGCATCACGGTGATCGACGTCATCGGGCTCATGCCTGAAGGAGGAGATTCGTACACGAATCGTTGGGATCTGGTGATCAGC
>DATMZL010000446.1:0-3130 GCA_035607075.1 Polyangia bacterium | reverse complement strand
GCGGCCTCCACCTCGGCGAGCAGCCCGGTCACGGTGAAGAACGCCTTGCCCCCGATGCCGCGTCCCAGCTGCATCTCGGTGATGCGCACCTTGGCCGCCTTCAGGGCGGCGTCGGCGGCGCGCACGGTGGCCGCGACCGTCGTCGTCTCGACGACACCCAGCGATTCGACGCCGCCGGCGGCGTTGGCTTCGCCGGCCAGCGCCGGCCACAGGTCCGTGTGTGGCTGCGGCAGGAACAGCGTGTCGACCGCGCGATCCGCCGCGACGTCCGTCCCGACGCGGAACGACTCGTCGACGGCGGCGACGTCGCCCTCGACCAGCACGACGAACTTGCCGGGGCTGATCGGGTCGGCGCGCTCGAGCCGCACCGGCGCGCGCTTGCACATCGCGTCGGCGACGCGGTGACCGCGCGCGATCGACGACAGCTCGATCACGCCCAGGGCCGGTCCCATCAGTCGATCAGATGAGTCAGACAATGCGGAAGTATTCCTTGAGCGTGCAGCGCCGCTCGCGCGTGAAGTTGCGGACCGTCGTCAGGCCCTCGCCGGTCGGCGACGCGATCGTGAAAGACGTGTAGCCCTCGCCGCCGTGGCCCAACCCGGCCAGGTTCGAAGCGTTCTTGACGAAGATCGACGTGTTGATCGTGCGCGCCATCGCGTGCAGGTGCGCGATGTTGCGCGAGTACATCACCGCCGTGTGCGCGAATCCGTGCTCCACGCGCTTCGCCGTCGCGATCGCCTCGGCGGCGTCGCCGGCGCGCACCAGCGGCAGCACCGGCATCAGCATCTCCAGTTGCACGAACGGGTGCTTCTCGTCGACGTCCGCGACCAGCAGGCGCAGCTCGTCGCCCGCGTTGACGCCGATCTGGCGCGCGATCACGGCCGCGTTCTTCCCGATGAAGTCCTTGTTGGGGTGAACGCCGGTCTTGCCCTGCACCAGCACCACCTTCTCCAGGGCCTTCACCTGGCGCTCGTTCAGCACCAGGCAGCTCGTCTGGCCGAGCCGCTCCAGCAGCGGGCCCGCGATCGACGCGACCGCGACGACCTCCTTCTCGGCGGTGCAGAGGATGTTGTTGTCGATCGACGCGCCCAGCACGATGTTGGCCGCCGCGACGTTCAGGTCCGCGGTCTCGTCGACGACCGCGGGCGGATTGCCCGGGCCGGCGGCGATGACCTTCTTGCCGCTGCCCATCGCCGCCTTGACGACGCCGGGGCCGCCCGTGACGACCAGCAAGCGCACGCCCGGGAATTTCATCAGCTCCTCGGCGCTCTCGATCGTCGGCCGCTCGACGCACGCGAGCAGGTTCTCGGGCCCGCCCGCCGTCACGATCGCGTCGTTGAACTGGTGGATCAAGAACGCCGACGTACGCGCCGCGTACGGGTGGGCGTTGAACACCACCGCGTTGCCGCCCGCCACCATGCCGATGCCGTTGTTGATGATCGTCTCGGTCGGGTTGGTCGTCGGCGTGATCGATCCGATGACGCCGTAGCTGGCGCGCTCGGTCAGCGTCAGGCCGTCGTCGCCTGACCACGCGATCGGCTGCAGCAGCTCCGTCGCGGGCGTCTTGTCGACGCACAGCATGTTCTTCTTCAGCTTGTCCTCGATGCGCCCGTAGCCGGTCTCCTCGACGGCGTACTTCGCCAGCGCCGGAACCAGCTTGCGCGCTGTCTCGCGCATCACGTCGACCCAGCGCTTGCGTGCCTCCAGCGGCGCCGCCTCGTTCTGCTCGTGCGCGCGTCGCGCCGCCTTCACGGCCGCGTCCACGTCGGGAAACACGCCGCGGCGGCCGCGCGGGATGTCGACCTCGCGGCGCCGCCCGCGTGAGACGTCCGCCTCGCGCACGGGGGCGGGCGCGACATAACCGGCCGGCGGGTTGCTGACCGCCTCCAGCGGCGTCTCGGGCAGGTCGCCGATACGCGCGATCACGCGATCGACGATCTCCTGGATGCGCGCCTCGTCCATGCGGGACGGAACGTTACCGCGAAACGGCCGCCGCGGTGTTAAATCAGGCAGTTCATGGATCTCGAAGCGCTGCTCGCGCACGCGCGGGCGCTGGTCGGCGTCGAGCTCGGCGCGCTCGCGGACGCGCTGGGACTGCCCGTGCCGGTCGGACGCGTGCGCACCAAGGGCTGGTCCGGTCAGGTGATCGAGCACGAGCTGGGCGTCGCCGTCGGCGGCGCGCGCGGCCCCGACTTCGAGGCGCTGGGCATCGAGCTGAAGACCGTGCCGGTCACGCCCGCGCTGGTGCCGCTGGAGTCGACGGCCGTCTGCCAGATCGATCCGATCGCGATCGCGGGCGAGTCGTGGGACACGAGCTACGTGCGCGCGAAGATGGCGCGCGTGCTTTTCGTGGCGCTGGAGGTCCCCGAGGGCGCGCGCTCGGTGGGCGACAGGCGCGTCGCGGCCGTGCGGCTGTGGGCGCCGGCGCCCGACGAGGAAGCCGCGCTGCGCGCCGACTTCGAGCTGTTCGTGCGCGAATACTTCCGGCGCGGACGCGCCGCCGAGATCACCGGCCACCTCGGCGGCGTGCTGCAGGTGCGCCCGAAAGGGCGCGACGCCGACGACCTGCGCGACGCGTACGACGCCGATGGGCGCCCCACGCGCATCGGCAAGATGGGCTTCTACCTGCGTCCCGCGTTCGTCGCGCGGATCATCGGGCGCGCCGACGACGCGTGATATCGTGCGCGCCCGGGAGAAACATGAAAGCGACGTTTCTGGCGCGGTCGGTGGTCGTTCTCGCGGGTGCGTTCCTGATCGGATGCGGTGACGGCGGCGGCGGAGGCACGACGGGACGCGGAGGAACGACGGGCGCGGGCGGCTTCACGACCGACGCGGCCGGCATCGGCGGCCAAGGCGGCGGAGGCACGACCCGCTGCGACGGCGGCCCCGTGTACTTCTGCGATGTCGAGGTCTGCAACCCGTCGGACTGCCATGGCGCCACGGGAACGGCGGGCTCCGGCGGCGGCGCAGGTGGCGGTAGCGGCGGCAGTACGGGCGGCACCACCGGCGCGGCGGGCGCAACCGGCGCAGCGGGGCAAGGAGGTACCGGCGGCACAGCGGGCACGGGCGGAGGCGCGGGGATGGGCGGGCGCGGCGGCACCGGCGGCGGCGTGGCAGGCACGGGCGGTAC
>DATMZL010000961.1:0-9946 GCA_035607075.1 Polyangia bacterium | reverse complement strand
TCACGTTTCCCGCACGGTCGAGGACGACGACATCCTGGAGCAAGTCCGAATAGGTGAGCTCGTCTTCCTCGAGTGAGTAGCGAAGCGCGTTGCCGTGGCAGGAGGGGAAGGTTCCGAGCACGAGCGGCGGATTGGTCGGAGTCCACACCAACTTCGTCGTGCCGGTGCTGTCGATCTCGAAGACGGGGTTGCAGGCGCTCTTGCCCGCGCTGTAGTCGAGGTAGACCATCGCGTCGCCGCCCACGGCCGCGACGGCGTGGGACGCGCTCGTGTTCTCGTAGGTCTGGGTCGTGAGACCGTCGATGGAGACCCTGCGCAGCGGCGCCCCGGATAGGCCTTCGTTGACGAGCCAAAGGCTCTGACCGTCCGCCGACATCTTGGCCTGGGCGATTCCATCGGTCGACTCACCGGGCGCAGGCTCGTACCACCATACGACGTCCCCATCCGTGTCGAAGATGAAGGGCATCTCGGCGTTCGTCCCGTACCAGAATGAGGCGACGAAGAAACCCCTCGCGAGCTTGGCGGCGTCGCTCACCGAGAAGCTCGCAATCGGGCTCGCGGTGTTCTTCGCGCCGGTCACGAGGAGTTGGTCCTCGCTCGCGTAGGTCGTGGTCCCGTCGCTCGCCACGACGCGGAAGTGGTACGTCTTCTCCGGCTTCATCCCCACGAGGACCGTCCGGTGGTCGGACCGTTTCAGGTCGACGGGCGCGACCATGCCGTAGGTCGTGTCGAGCCCGAAGTCGATCTCGGCGGACGTGATGCCCGGCGCGGTCGTGGACCACGTGACGATACCCACCGTCGTCGGCGCTGACGACTTCACCTGACTTGCAAGCTCCACATGGACGGTGAACTGCGCGCTTCCGGTTCGCGTCCCCGCCGTCTCGCGGCTCGAGCTGCAAGCGCCCACAAGAATCACGAGCCCGGCGGCGCCCGCCGTACGACCGTTCACGCCGGGGATCATACCGTTGGGAGACGGCGTCGTCGTCGAGCGCAATCGTCGCGTCGCGCGCCTCGCGCGTGCCGCGGCCGTTCGCGCCGACGGACGCGAACGACGATCGCGATTGCGAGGAAGAACACGAGACCGAGGCGCTCGCGCGCATCGGTGCTTGCGAGGGCGCAACCGCAGCCGCTCGGTCCGGAGTCGTTGCCGCCGCCGGCGCCGGCCGTGCCCGGCGAGCCGCCGATAGCGGTACCGCCGCTGCCCGTCATTCCGTTCGCGCCGCCTGTTCCGCCGGCACCGCCGCGCCCGGTCGCACCGCTGCTTTCGCCCGCGCTCCCACCGGTCGCGTTCCCGCCGCCGCCCTGAGCGCCTCCGCTTCCCGTCGCGCCGCCGTTTCCGCCGCGCCCGCCCGGTTCGCCCACGCTGCCGCCTCCCGCGCCGCCGCCTCCGCTGCCGCCCCTTCCGGCGCCGCCGGTCCCGCCCGTGCCGGCGCTTCCGGTCGTGCCGGCTGCGCCCCCGGTGCCGCCCGCGCCGCCCCGCCCGCCTCCACTGCTTCCACCGGCGCCACCGCGTCCACCGCCATCGACGCCGCCGTCGGCTCCGGTGCCGCCACCGATGCCGCCGCTACCGCACTGAGCGATCTCGGGATCGACGGCGCCGGTCTTGTCCAGCCCGAGAAACGGAACGACGAGCGTGGACTTGAACAGCGCGTCCGACGGGCCGTGGTCGCCGCCCAGCGACGTGAACGCGTCCAGCACGAGGAAGCCGCACGCGTTCTGCCAGCGCTGCCGTGTCGCCTGGTGCATGCCCAGCTGCACGCCGGTGTCCGTCGCCGTCGGCGCCGTCGCGAGGCCGAGCACGTTCGTCCATTCCTTGATCGCCTCGGTGAAGTTCGCGTACCGGATGGTCGTGTCGGCGTCGCCGTGAAACAGCTGCACGCGCGGGCGATGTCCGGCGTAACCCGGATCCATGTTGCGGACGATGTCTCCCCATTGCTGCGCGGTGTGCGTGACGGATCCGCCCGCGCACGCGCCGCTGTAGCCGCCGCCGCTTCCCGTCTCGCTGCTTCCGCGGCAGCCGGCGGGCATGCCCGCGAAGGCGGAGCCGCCCTTGAACACGTCCGGATAAAGCGCGAGCAGGAGCTCCGTCATCATGCCGCCCGACGAGTCTCCCGTGGCGTAGACGCGATCCGCGTTCGCGCCGTACTTCTCGACCGCGTAGGCCACCATCTGTCGGATGGCGTGACTGTCGCCGCCGCCGTTGCGCGTCCAGGTCTTGTTCGACTGCACGTCCCAGCAGCGACCGCTGCTGGGAACTACCATGATGAAGCCGTACTGATCCGCCGCCCCGACGAGGCCACCGCCCTGCGCCTGTCCGAAGACGGCGGACGCCGTTCCGCCGCAATAGTGAATGAGCGTCAGGATCGGCGGGTTGGTGGCCGCGCGGTCGGGAACGTAGATGTACATGCTGACGTCCGCCGGCAGTCCCGTCACGCCCCAGTTGCTGACCGCCTGCAGCGAGGCCGCGTTGGCGGCGGGCGCCGCCAGCACGGTCACCGCGACGACGGCGGCGCTCGTCGAGACGCGGCGCGCGGCGGCGCGCGCAGGAGCAGTCAACGCAACGCCGACGAGCAGCAGTTCCCCGGGGGCGCGCGCAAGCTTGAACATGGCGAGGGCCTGCCTGTTACTGTCCGTTCCCGCGCCGTTTGTCAGAAATAAGTTGGACCGATCGGTCGCCGAACCTACGGTTCGCAGTAAACGGCGAAGCGGCTCGGTGTTGCGCTGTCGGTGAAGCAGCGGGGCCAGTCGAGGAAGGTGAGGGGGCCGTGGGCGTCGCGCGCGGGCGAGAGCTTGTCCGCGAGCTCGGCGTGGCCGCTCGCATCGGCGTCGATCAGAACCTTGCGAATGTTCGAGCGCTGCATGAATGGCAGCAGCTCCGCTGTCGGCATGCCCAGCCAGAAGTTCCAGCGGGGGTCAGTGTCGGGCCGAGGGACATCCCAGGTCGAATAGTAGCTGCGGTAGTCGGTCGCGAACCTCTCGCCGGGGACCAGCGCGCGCGACAACCATTCGGAGGTCTCGTGCCAGTGCGGCTCGACGGCGTAGGACGCGCGCGGATTCACGGCCGCGCCCGGCGCGACGACGGCCAGCCGGATGATCAGCAGCGCGCCCAGCCCGCCCAGCGCCAGTCGCTCCGCGCCGCAGGCGCGGTGTGCGACTGTTGTTTTTTCAGGTAGCCGCGACCCCGCGCTTTGCGCGGGGGCGGCTAGGGCCTCGGGCGCCTGTCCCGGCCAGCGCGCGGCCAGACGTGCGCGCAGCGGCGGCCACAGCCGCTCCAGCGCCTCGTGTACCGCGAACGGCAGCAGCAGGACGACGTAGGGGAGGACGTAGCGCACCTGCGCGCCCGGACCACCGCGCGCGGCCAGCGCCAGCCCGGCGAAGAAAAAGCCGACCGTGGAGAGCACCGCGATGATCTCGACGCCGTGTCCGCCTGCGCGCCAGCGCCGCCGGATGCCGAGCACCGCCAGGATCATGACGGCGGCGCCCGTCACCACGCGCGCCGCTCCGGCCGCGGGGCCGACGCCGGCCGCGTAGACGAAGTAGCCGATCAGCTTCCCCGATTCGCGGAGGAGCTCGTAGATCAGGCGCCAGATCGAATGCCGCGACAGGTACCAGCCGAAGCCGACCTTGCTCCACTCGGGCGAAAGCTGAAGCGCCCACACGTCGCGCCACTGGTCGATCCAGAGCTGGCGCGCGTTGGTGTTGTAGAAGGGGCTTCCCCAGAGCTTGGTGTTTCGCCACATCAAGAAGAACGCGACGGCAACGAACCCGCACGCGGCGGCGTAGACGATCGGGCGCCGCCAGATTGTGGCGCGATGGCGGTACAGCGACGCGGCCAGCAACGGCACCCACAGCCAGTGCCCGCTGCCCTTGGTCAGGAACGCGAGCCCCACCAGCGCGCCCGCCCCGAGCCACGCAACGAACCCGCGCTCCTGCCAGGCGGCGACGCTGTATACGGCGGCGAACGTCAGCAGGACGTACAGCGGATCATGCAGCACCTTCGCGCCCAGATCGGACAGCACCGGCATCCACGCGAGCGCGATCACCGACCCGATCGCGACCCGGGTCGAGAACACGCGCCGCGCCGCCAGGAAGACAGCCACCAGCAGCAACAGCACGGTCGCCAGCGTCACCAACTTGGCGTCGGCGAAGAAACGCGGCGAATCGGTGGCGAACGGCTCGAGCAAAAACTGGAAGAGAGGCGGGCGATTGTCCTCGCGGCAGCGCCCCTCCAGGTAGCAGCGCACTGCGGCGACGTTGCCGCCCTCGCGCGCGAAATCACGCGCCAGCGCCAGGTAGGCGACCTCGTCGTAGCGCGGGTAGAGGCGCGTGGCCGACAGCCCGACCGCGTCCGCCACCAGCCCGAGCGTCGCGAGCGCGACCAGCGCAACGGCGATCAGCGCGGCCCGTCGCATCGCCCGGTCAGAGGGTCGTCGACGGCGGTTCTTCGCGATCGTCCGCCAGCGCAGGCGCTCGTTCGCCGACCCCGTTCGTCGGCCGCGGATCCTCCTGGAACGGCTTGGCGTGCCGCCAGAAGAGGAAAGCGGGCAGCGCGACGATCGCCGCCGACAGGCAGACCACCTCGCCGATGATCGCCATCAGGCCGAACCCGTTCAGCGCCTGGTTGCTCGCCGCCAGCAGCGATCCGTACCCGACGATCGTCGTCCAGGAACAGAGCGCGACGGCCGCCCCCGTCGAGACGACGGCGCGCGTGACGTTCCGCTCCTCGCGGTAGCGCACGACGACGTTGAGCGCGTATTCGGCGCCTATGCCGAACGTGATCGGCAGCGCGATGAAGTTCAGGAACGTGACACGCACCTGCGCCAGCCCGGCGCCGCCCATCATCAGCAGCACGCCCAGTGCCAGCGTGGCCAGCGCCATCAGCGCCGCCGCGGCCGGCCGGATCGTGAACGCGATGATGATCAAAACGGCGATCAGCGACGCGATCGTCGCGATCGGGCCGTCGCGCAGGATCGATCGGATCATCGCCCCGAAGACCACCGCGAACCCGGACGTCTCGATCACCTTGCCGTTGTCGAGCTTGATCGTCTGTAGGACGGACGCGATGCGCAGCAGGTCGCGCCCGTTCCAGACCGACACGCCCTGCTCGGGCGGATAGACGAGCACGACCTTCCCCACCGAGCCGTCGACTTCAGTGAAAGGCCGCCGCGCGATCGCCGGCAGGTCCATCGGCCCCAGCGCGTGCAGATCCGGCGACGGATCGATCTTGGCGAGGTCCGCTTTCTCCTTGTCGGTCAGGATCGTCAACGCCGGATCGTGCGTCAGCTTGCGGATCTGCGCGAGGAGCTCCAGCTTGCGCTGCTGCACCTCGGGCGGACCGGGCAGGAGATCGAAGATCGTCACGATCTGGCCGATCATCGCGCGCGGGCCTTCTTCTTTATCCTGACGCCGGATGGCGGCGCGCAGCGGTTCGACCTCGTCGACCGAGTCCGCGAGGAGAATGGTCGGCGACGGCCAGCGCCCGAACAGGTCGTTCAGGTTCTTGTTGAACTGCTGCTCGTCCTGGGTCGTCGCGAGCTTCGCGTTCAGCTTGCGGAAGTCGTACTCGAACGGGTCCTTCAGGAAGTGCTGCAGGCCGAACACGCTGACGATGGACAGCGCCGTGAAGGTCAGCGTCACCGCGCCCGCGTGGCGGCGCAGGAACGTCGCCAGCGGACCGAACTCCAGCGGCGCGTGCGGGCGCCGCGCGGGGCCGCCCGCCTTCTCGCGCCGGTCCAACCAGGTCAGCATCGCCGGCAGGATCGAGTACGTCGCCAGCCAGCAGAAGATCGCGCCGCTCGCGCCCATCACGCCGAACTGCGAGAAGCCGCGGAAACTTGTCACCCGCAGCGACGCGTACGCGAGCGCCGCCGCGATCGACGCGACAAGCGTCCCGCGCCAGGTGCCGCCGAGCGCGCAGCGCAGCGCCTCATCGGGATCTTCGCCGCGCGCGCGGTGCTCCTCGTAGCGCGACATCAGCACGATCGCGTAGTTGATCCCGTTTCCGATGATGATCGACCCCAGGAACGCCGTCGACGAGTTGAGATAGCCGAACGCCAGCTGCGCGACGGCGAACGCCATGACGGTGCCCATCACCGCCGGCGCACCGGTCAGCGGGATCGCCCGCCAGCGGCGGAAGTAGAGGCCGATCGACAGGGCGACGATCGACAGGCAGATGATGGTCACCTGCCAGATGTCGTGCTCGATCGCGTGCCGGCTGGCGATGCTTGTGACGATCGGCCCAGCCGGCTCGACCTTCATCTCGGGGTGGTAGCGCGTGGGCGGATCCGCCTTGATGAGCTCGTTCGCGGCGTTCAGCAGCGCTTCGCCCGCGTTCTCGACGAACAAACCGCCTGGCGGCAGCGCCGCGATCCACACGTACTCGCCGCCCGGTCCCTTGCTGGTGAACACGCCGCCTGGAAAGCGCTCGTCCAGGCCGGACTTGCCGGACATGCGCTTCTGCATCGAATCGATCGGCTCTTCGTCGCCCAGCGACACGTAGAGCGGGTTCTTCCGCTTGCTGATCTCCGAGCGCAGCCGATCGCGGATCGATTCGAGGTCGTCCTCCGAGACGTAGAGCCACTTGTTCGACTCGAAGAACGCCTTCACGTCCTTCACGTGGTACGTCGCCAGGTTCACCACCGTCGGCGGCAGCGCCTGCAGCTTCTGCGTCAGCGCCTCCGCGTAGCGGAGGTTGGCCTCGTGGTCGGGCGATCGAATTCCGATCAGCAGCAGCGACAAATCGCCGAGCCGCTTCTGCGTTCTTTCAAGCGCGACCACGCCCGGGTCGTCGCTGGGAAGCAGCTCGGAGAACGCCGTCTTGAGCTTGAGCCGCCACGCCAGCCCAACCGCGACGACGAAGATGACAGCGGCGATGCCCAGCACCGTCAGCGGACGGCGCACCACCCACGCATGGTACCGGCTTACACGGCTATGGCTCGGGGGGACCATGCGTCGCTCTAAAGTATCAGGGAATCTGCCGTCGGGGGCGGCGATCGTCGCGCAACGACTGTCAAAATTCCACCAGCGTCGGGATGGCCGCGCCGTGGATGTCGCACACCTCGCTGCCGGCGTCAGTGGTTTGACGATTGCATTGGCTCGGCCGCATGTCTGAGGAGCCGATTGGCATGTCGTCGATTGGCATGTCTTCGTGACGGAGTGTAGAAGGACGGCAATCGATGGAATCGCAGGGGGCGACAGGGTACGCGGCCGATGTCGCGCGCGGCGAACGGTTCGAGTTCGGCAAGAACTGGTCGCGTTTCCTGGGCGTGCTCGACGACGAACGCATCGACGAAGCCTGCAAATCGCTGCGCCGGATGCTGGGGGTCGATACGCTGGCGGGACGAAGCTTCCTCGATATCGGCTGCGGCAGCGGGCTGTTCTCGCTCGCGGCGATGCGCCTCAAAGCGGACCGCGTGGTCTCGTTCGATTACGACACGAGCAGCGTGGCCTGCTGCCGCGAGCTGAAGGGCCGCTACTTCGCGGGCGCGAGCAACTGGACCATCGAGCAGGGCAGCGTCCTCGACGAGGCGTACCTCGAGCGGCTCGGATCGTTCGACGTGGTGTACTCGTGGGGTGTCCTGCACCACACGGGCGAGATGTGGCGCGCGCTCGCGAACGCCGCCGGCCCGGTGGCGCCCGGCGGGCGACTCTACATCGCGCTCTACAACGACCAGGGGTGGATCTCGGCGTACTGGCTCAAGGTGAAGCAGATCTACAACAGCAACGTGCTCGGACGCGGGCTGGTGGTGGGCGTCTACCTGCCGTTCGTCTGGGTGCAGGGCTTTCTGGGCGACGTCGCGCGCGGTCGCAACCCGTTCACGCGCAGCAAGCGGTACAAGAGCAGCCGCGGGATGTCGCGCTACCACGACTGGATCGACTGGCTGGGCGGGTTGCCGTTCGAGGTCGCGTCCTCGGACGCGGTGATCGGTTTCTACCGCGAGCGCCGGTTTCGTCTGGAGAACCTCGGGTTGATCGAGGGCCACGGCTGCAACGAATTCGTGTTCTCGCGTTCGGGGACGATGCCGTCGCTGTCCGCGCGCGAGCCGGCGACGCGCGAGCCGGCGACGCGTGAGCCGGCGACGCGTGAGCCGGCGAAATGATGGCGCGCGTGAAGATCTTCTTCTTGATCCCGAGCCTCGTGCAGGGCGGCGCCGAGCGCCAGATCCTGGAGCTGATCGCGCGTCTGCCCGACCGGTTCGAGCCGGTGCTGGCGTTGTGGCGCGACGAGATCCACTACCGTGACCACCTGCCGGCGGGCCAGCCCCGCTACGTGCTCGGCACGCGGCGGATGACCCGGCCCGTGTTCCGGCGGCTGGTCGAGATCCTGCGCGCGGAGCGCCCGGACATCGTCCACTGCTTCCTGAACGAGGCGAACTTCTGGGGGCGGCTGGCGGCGCTGAAGGCGAAGGTGCCGATCGTCCTGTCGTCTTGCCGGGCGCGCATGATCGAGCTTCGCTATCTGATCTTCGAGCGCTGGCTGTCCGAGCGGGCGCAGCTGGTGCTGGTGAACTCGCGCGGCATCCGCGACGAGCTGGTCAACCTCGGGCGCGTGCGGCCCGAGCGCATCCGGGTCATCCACAACTTCATCGACTTCGAGCGCTTTCGCGCACCGACCGACGACGAACGGCGGGCGGCGCGGGCGCGGTACGCGATCCCCGACGGGGCGCGCGTGCTGGTGATGCCGGGGCGGCTGTCGATCCAGAAGCACCAGGTGGGCCTGTTGCTGGCGCTGTCGCGGTTGGCGAAGAGCGGCCGTCTGCCCGACGACGTCGTTCTGCTGATGCCGGGGCGGCGCAGCATGGCGCTTGTCGAATGGATGGTCGGCAAGCTGGCGGCGCGGCCCGAGCTGCGCGGGGCGGTGCGCGTGATCGGCACCGAGGACAACATGCGCGAGCTCTACTGGGCGTCGGACATGCTTGTGCTGTTCTCGTTGTGGGAAGGGCTGCCGAACGTCGCGCTCGAGGCGTGCGCGTCGGGGCTGCCCGCGATCCTCAGCCATGCCGCCAACCTCGACGGCATCGTCGCGCCGGGCGAGACCGGCTGGGAGGTGCCGACGGGTCGGCAGGCGCCGCTTGTCGAGGCGCTGGCCGAGGCGCTGGCGCTGCCGCACGCGCGCTGGCGCGAGATGGGCCAGGCGGGGCGGGGGCGCGTCCTCGATCTGTTCAAGCCCGAGCGCGTGCTGTCGGAGACGCTCGCGACCTACGATTCGTTGCTGGCGGAGGCCGTCCCATGTGCGGCATAGCGGGGCACGTCGCGAGCGCCGACGCGGGCCGCGACCCGCGCGACGCGAAGGCGCTGGTGCGGGCGATGGCCGACGCGCTTCACCACCGCGGCCCGGACGCGTCCGGCGTTCATCAGAGCGGGGCCGCGACGCTGGGGCACACGCGGCTGTCGATCATCGATCTGTCGACGGACGCCAACCAGCCGATGCTCAGCGCCGATCGCCAGGTCGTGCTGGTGTTCAACGGCGAGATCTACAACTTCCGCGAGCTGGCGGCCGGGCTGCGCGAGGCGGGCGTGCAGCTGCGCACGCGCTCCGACACGGAGGTGCTGCTGGAGCTCTACCGCCTGCACGGGCCGTCGTTCGTCAGCAAGCTGCGCGGCATGTTCGCGTTCGCGATCTGGGACGCGCCCCGGCGGCGGCTGGTGCTCGGGCGCGATCGGCTGGGCAAGAAGCCGCTCTACTACGGGCGCTTCGGCGCGACCACGGTCTTCGCCTCGGAGATCAAGGCCCTGCTGCGCCACCCGGCCGTTCGGCCTCGACCGCGATGGGAGGGCATCGGAGAATACCTCAGCCTCCAGTACGTCCCGGGACCCGGCACCGCCTTCGAGGGGATCGAACGATTGCCGCCCGGCCACTGCCTGGTGCACGAGAAGGGCGAGGTGGTCCTGCGCCGATACTGGCAGGCGAGATACACCCCCAAGCGAGTGGTGACCGAGGATCAGG
>DATMZL010000783.1:0-4500 GCA_035607075.1 Polyangia bacterium | reverse complement strand
CGCCGTTGATGTGGAAGTTGGCGTCGTCGAAAACCTTGCCGTCCTCGGAGACGCGCGTCGCGGCGACGCCGCGGAAGTCCTCCCACGTGACGATCATCTCGCGGCCGTTGAACGTCCCGCGCGGCACGGTCGCGCGCGGGGAGACGCCGACGACGGGCGTGTCGACGCCGTTGGGCGTCGGGCCCCAGGTCAGCGGCGCGCGGCGCAGCGACACCGCGCCGGCGCCTTCACGGCCGCCGCGGCACCCAGCGGCCGCCGCGGCGATCGCGCAGATGGCGGCTCCGACCACGACCGCACGCCGCATCGCGCGCGAGCATAACAGGGTATAGTCGCGCCCGATGAAGATCCTGTTCATCGGTGGTACCGGGAACATCAGCTCGACGATCACGCGCATGCTGGCCGAGGCAGGGCACGAGGTGCACCTGCTGAATCGGGCCAAGACGTCGAAGTACCCGCTCCCGAAGGGCGCGAAGGTGATCGCGCACGACGTCCACGGCGGGGCGCCGCCGGCGGCCCTGCGCGGCGCCCGCTACGACGTCGTCGTCGACTGGATCGCGTTCACGGTGCCGCACATCGAACGCAACCTCGCCTGGTTCGGCGGCGGGCCCGAGGCCGCGTCGACCGGGCAGTTCGTGTTCATCAGCTCGGCGTCCGCGTACCAGAAGCCGCCGTCGCACCCGGTGATCACGGAGTCGACGCCGCTGGTGAACCCGTACTGGGAGTACTCGCGCAACAAGATCGCCTGCGAGGAGCGGCTGATGGCCGCGCACCGCGAGACCGGCTTCCCGATCACGATCGTCCGTCCGTCGCACACCTACGACACGATCGTCCCCGTCGCGGTCGGCAAATCGGACTACACGATCCTCGACCGCATCCGGCGTGGCAAGCCGGTGATCGTGCACGGCGAGGGGACATCGCTGTGGACGCTCACGCACGCCGAAGACTTCGGGCGCGCGTTCATCGGCCTGCTCGGCAACCCGCGCACCATCGGCCATCCGTTCCACATCACGTCCGACGAATGGCTGACGTGGGATCAGATCCTGCGGCTGGTCGGGCGCGCGGCCGGCGTCGGCGATCCGCAGATCGTTCACGTGCCGAGCGCGTTCATCGGCAAGCTGGACCCCGACACGGGCGCCGGCCTGATCGGCGACAAGAGCTGGAACGCGCTGTTCGACAACTCGAAGGTGAAGAGCTTCGTCCCCGGATGGGCCTGCCAGATCCCGTTCGCCGAGGGCATCCGCCGCACCGTCGAGTGGTTCGACGCCGATCCCGCGCGCCGCACCGTCGACCAGGCCGCCGACGCCCGCGTCGACGAGATCCTCCGCGCCTGGCAGCGCTGACGCGGGCCCTCACCCTGACCGGATCGCCTTACTGGCCGTAGCGGACATAGACGACGCCCGTGGCGGCGTCGCTGCCCCTGGCGTTCGGTGCGGCGGCGACCAGATCGCCGATGGCGCCGGCGTTGAGCTGACCGCCGGCGACGGAGCTGCCGAGCGCATCGCCCGCGTCCTTGCCGTAGACCTGCTCGTAGATCCGGAACCTGCGCTGGGTGTCGGCTTTGTAGAGGTAAGCGGCGCCGATCGCGACGCGACCGCTCCCGCGGCTGACGTTGGGCGCGCCGACGACCAGGCGCAGGGCGAACCCGTTGGCGCTGCCAGCGCGCGTGCTCGCGAGCGCGCTACCGAAGAGCCCGCCGTTCTCGTAGCCCATGATCGGCACGACGTTGTCCGTATCGGTCGTCGAGAGCTCGGGCGGCAGCAGCAAGCCGGTCGAATGCTTGAAGACGTAGACGACGCCGTTCGTGTCGTCTCCGGGCGCGCCCGCGAACAGATCCTCGCCGTTGCCCGATGTGTCGGCGATCAGCAGGGACGTTCCGAGGCGCGAGTTCTTGTCCTTGCCCGTGATCGTCGGGCTCGCCGATGCGGCGTCGATCGGTGCGGTGCCGTTCGGCGCGACGGCCGCGAACAGGTAGACCTTCCCGCGGCGCATCGCCGTATCGGACGGAAGGCGGTAGTCCGGATCGCCGATCGCGATCTGCAGCGGCTGGCCGTTGGCGGCCTGGCCGTCGAGATCGCCGGCTGCCAGCGCCGCGGCGGCGATGCCGGTGAACGTCGGATGGTCGGCCGCGTCGGCGTCGATCTGCCGGGACGCCACGGACGTCGACGGCGTGACGTCGGAAAAGAGGTGCGTCACCTGCGCGCCGGGCGCCGCCGCGAGAATGAAAGGGGCTCGCCCGGGGCTCGGCGTCACGGCATGGAGCACGCTGCCCAACTGAGCGCTGGCCGTCTTCGTGGTCCAGACAATCTCCGCGCCGGTGGTCGTCGTTGACGAGAGGTCGATCGGGCGGTTGGCGCGGAAGTTCATCCGGCCGAATACGGCGTAGATGCGGCCCTGCCCGAGGTTGGCGCCCGGCGCGCTCGCGATGATGTCGCCGGCGCCGTCGCCGTTGAGGTCGACGCACGCGACCGACGCGCCCAGCCGAGCGCCCGTCGACGTGCCGTAGAAGATCGTCGCGGGCGGGTTCTGCGGCGCGAGATCGACAGTGGCCTCGTTGCTCCAACCGCCCCAGACGATGTAGACGGCGCCGGTGGCGCCCACGCCCAGACCGTCGTCGCCGGGCGCGCCGATGATGATGTCCTGGTTGCCGTCGTCGTCGACGTCGCACACCGCCAGCGACGACATGTTCACGTCCGTCTGCCGGCCCCAGACGGCGACGTCGATCGCGGCGGTTCCGAGATCGGTCGTGCGCGTGTTCGCGCCGATCGGGCCCGGCGTCGCCATGGCGAGACGCAGCGAGATCGCGCTGTGGCCGCCGGGTGGCAGGGTAGGGGCGGCGCCGTCCGCGGAGGCGATCATGTCGTCGGCGTCGAACGCCATCGCCTTCACGGTCATGGTCAGGCCGATCTGGCTGTCGGCTTTGACCCGGAACGTGACCGTCGGGTCGGGCTGGGCGAACGTGGCGATCAGCTCCAGCGCGCCGTCGCCGTCGAGGTCCTCGGTCGTCACGCCGATGCCGTTGGGGTTGTCTCCCATCTGGAAGACGAAGCCGCCGTGGTCCGCGCTGATGGCGACCTTCATTGTCGCGGGCTTGAAGCCGGCGAGGTCGATCGTGACTTTCAGGCCCGAACCTTCCTCCGCCGTGCAGCCCGCGATCGCCGCCGCCACCATCGCGAGCCTGAAGACATGGCGCCGGACGCTGAACATGTTCACGGCGCCCCGACAGGCGTCCCCGAGATCACCAGCTCGTTGCTGGGGCCGGGTCGCGTCTCGATGTACGTGACCGCGGCCGTGCCGACGGCCACCGCGCCGACGGCCGTCCAGAACCACCATTTCTGGTACCAGCGCTGCGGTTCGCGGCGCAGCTCGAGCGGGATCGCGACCTGCAGCCGAAAGGGCAGCGTCGGCGATCCGCTCTCCGCCAGCACGCCCCCGTGTTCGTCGAGCGCGCGCACGTAGTAGTCGACGTGCGCGCCCGGCGACAGCGTCGGGCCGGGGACGGCCAGCGTCGCCGGCGGCGCCGCGCGCGTCGTCAGGTACGCGCCGGACTCGGCGGCGCGGTAGCCGAGCTCCAGCGTCGACACCATCTTCTCGGTGTCGCCCTCGACCTTGACGTCGATCTTCGCCATCTGATTCGCCGCCGCCTCGCCGGGCGGCGACTGCACCAGGCGCAGGCCTCCGCCCGCCGTCTTGCGGGCGGCTTCCAGCGCGGCGGTCTCCTGGCCTTTCGGCTCGGGGATCTCGATCGACGGTCGCAGCTCCAGCGCGCGCTTGAAATGCGCCTCGGCGGCGAGCGGATCGCCCATGCCGGCGGCGACCCGACCGCGCAGCAGGTAGCCCTCCGCCAGCAACTCGCGCCCGTTGTCCGGCTCGCGCAGCAGCCGGTCGAGAACGCCGGCGGCGTCGCTCAGCTGTCCGGCGGTGAACATCGTCTGCGCGAGCTGCAGCGCCTCGGCGCCCTTGGCCGCCGCGATCTTTCCCTGTCGCTCGCGCGCCTCGGCGGTGGTGACGGCCGGCGTCAGCTCGGCGATGAACTGCTCGGCGTCGGGCCGCACCTTGGAGGTCGGCGCCTCGCGCACGACCGCTTCGTAATAGTGAAGGGCGCGGCGACCCAGCTCGCTGCGCTGCTCCGACTCCCATTGCTTCCGGTAGCTCTGGCCGAGGTTGAACAGGATCTCGGGCAGCTTCGACAGCGCGTAGGCGCGTTCGAACTCCGCGATCGCGTCGGCGTATTTCCCCAGGTTGTACGCGGTATTCCCGCGCCCGAACGCCGCCTTTGCTTCGTCGCGTCGTGCGGCCGCCTGGTCGGGCGCTGGTGCCGCCCATGCCCGACCGCCCGCTCCGGGCAACGACGACACCATCGAGAGTGTCGACACGACCATCGTTGCCAGCACCGTCGCCGCGACGCTGGTCCCCGTCCTCCGCATCGCCGTCACTATTACATGCGCGCGCGCAATCTTGGAATATCCGCTTGCGTTGCTCGTTCACCGCAGCGTACGGTTT
>DATMZL010001531.1:0-2113 GCA_035607075.1 Polyangia bacterium | reverse complement strand
CTACCGCGTTCACGGCCTGCACGACGGCGCGGCGCGATGGATCCGCTCGACGGGCCAACGTCTGGCGCAGGCCGGTCGCCTGGTGCGAATCGTCGGAACGGCGCGAGACATCACGGCGGACAAGGCCGGCGAGACGGAGCTGCGGACGGCGCGCGACAAGGCCGAAGACGCGAATCGCGCGAAGGACGAATTCCTGGCGATGCTGGGCCACGAGCTACGCAATCCGCTGGCGCCGATGCTCACCGCCCTCGAGCTGCTGCGCGTCCGACTGGGCGAAGCCGGCGCGCGCGAGCGCGAGATCATCCGCCGGCAGGTGCGGAACCTCGCGCGGCTCGTCGATGACATGCTGGACGTCGCGCAGATTCGCAGCGGCAGGTTGGTCCTGGAAATGACGTCGGTCTACGCGCGCCAGGTCGTGGCGCAGGCGTGCGACGTCGTCGCGCCGATGCTCGAAGAGCGGCGCCACCACCTGGAGATCGACATTCAACCGCCGTCTCTCATCCTCGTCGGCGACGAGCAGCGCCTGGTGCAGGCGCTCACCAACCTCCTGACCAACGCCGTGAAGTACACGGATCCCGGCGGATCGATCCACGTGTCCGTCATCGCAGAAGGGGAGGACATAGCGCTCAGCGTGCGCGACACGGGCCGCGGCATCTCCGGCGACTTCCTTCCGCACGTGTTCGAGCTGTTCGTCCAGGGCGAGCGGACGCCCGATCGCCAGGAGGGAGGCCTCGGGCTGGGACTGCCGATCGTCCGATCGATCGTCGAACGACACGGCGGAACCGTGTCCGCCGTGAGCGCGGGGCTCGGTACAGGCTCCGATTTCCGGATCAGGTTGCCCGCGACGGGCGCGAACACGCCGCTGCCCGCGGTGGGGCCCGCGACGCCGGCGCACGGGGCCTCCGATCAGAAGGTGCTGATCATCGACGACAACATCGATGCGGCCGATTCGCTGGGCGCGCTCCTGCGCGATTCAGGATTCACCTGCGCATCCGCGCTGGACGGTCCATCCGGGTTGAACACGGTGACCAGCTTCGGGCCGGACGCGATTCTTCTCGATCTCGGGTTGCCCGGCGTTGACGGCTACGAGGTGGCGCGGCGGATTCGCGCGTTGCCGGACGGCCAGCGCTATCTGATCGTCGCGATCACGGGCTACGGCCAGGACCGGGATCGGAGGCGATCGTTCGAGGCGGGGTTCGACGCGCACCTGGTCAAGCCGGTCGAGATCGAGCAGCTCCTGCCAATTCTTCGAACGACGGAGCGACGCGCCGGCTCGGAGGCGACGACTCAGCGGCGCGGCGTGGCAGCGTCACCGTGAAGGTCGTCCCCTCGGGCTGTGGAGAGCGACCGCGATCAATCCTGAAGCTCAGAGGTGGTTCAAGACGGTCCACCGGACAGCCCGGAACACGAGCAGCAGCGCGAGCGCGAGCATGATCCCGATGAACACCTTTCCGCCGAAGGAACGCCGGTCGAGGCTGCCGAAGGTCGAGAGATTCTCGGCGCCCATCAGGCCGGTGAATCGGCGGCGCGCAGGGCATAGCGGATCGTAGAGAACCAGTTGCACGCGGTCGCTCTTGTCGGCGTCGGTGTCCTTGTAGCGCGCGATCTGCACCCGGCGGCCACCGACGAGAACACGATAGATGAGCAGATAGAACGACCGGCCGTACGAACCGTTGACCGGGGTGCTCTCCTCGAAAACGGCGAGCGTGATGCGCCCGCGTCGCAGGAAACGGATCTCGCGGGCGGCCGCGACGAACGAGGCCACCAGCCCCGCGAGCGCATAGAGGGCGATCGCGATCAATAGCGGGGCGACATCCTCCGGTAAGGGATGACGGTCCATGGTGCGGAGTCGCGAGAGCGACGGAAACCCCAGCGGATATTCGACCGCGACCTGCTGCCCCGCCAGTGGGCAACGTCGTCGGACCTCGTAGGAGCTGGATCGCCAGGAGGCGCCGGCCGCGTCGAAGCGGTAATCGATCCGGCGCGAATAGCCCCGATAGCTGGCGCGGAAATCGGTGCGCGCGCAATCCTCTATGACCGCGGTCGTCCGGACGCGCAGCCCAGCGAACAGCCAGGGCGACGTCACGTCGGTCGCATACAGCGTCGCCGCCGA
>DATMZL010000539.1:0-4495 GCA_035607075.1 Polyangia bacterium | reverse complement strand
CGCCGTCGCCAGCGCGGCGGACTTCGGCAGCGGCATCCGGTGCTGGATCAGCGAGCCGACGACCCAGCTGAGGCTGGCGAAGAGAAGCGACAGCCGGCCGAGCAGCAGCGCGCGGCCGTCGCCGCTCGCGCCCGCGCCATGCCCGCCGATCAGCACGCCAACGCCGACGAGGCCCACGACGACGCCGAGCCCCACGAGCGGCCGCGGCGCCTTGGCGCGGCGGAAGATCCACGGGAGCACCACCGTCCAGAGGGGCCCGGCCGCCAGGATCAAGGCGGTCTCTCCCGACGGCACCCACTGCTCGGCCCAGCAGACGGTGCCGTTGCCGCCGCCGAGCATCAGCCCTCCGACCACCGCCGCCGCGAGCCACGCCCGCCAGCCCGGCGCGGGCGCGCCGCGCAGGCGGAGGACCGTGTAGAGCCCGCCGCCCGCGATCGCGAAGCGCACCGCGGCGAGCCACAGCGGCGGCCAGTGCGCCACGGCGATCCGGATCGCGAGATAGGTCGACCCCCAGACGACGTACAAGGTCGCGAATGCGTCGAGCAGCAACGTCCTCGAGGCGGTTGCGCAGACAGATCAGGCGTTGTCGGAGCGGCCGGAGCGGTCAATCCTTGCGATCGCTCCTCCACGCCGACGGCTGTGTCCGCGACAGGTCCAGCGCGCTGGACGCCTCCGCGGCCTCGGTCGATGCCTGCGCCGCCGCCGCGATCGCCGCGAGCGTCGCCGTCTCGTCGTCGGCGGCGGCTGGCGCGAGCTCGGCCTTGTGGCGCTCGATGAACCCGGTGTCGTACTCGCCGGCGACGAACGCCGGGTGTCGCATGACCTGGCGGTGGAACGGCAGGTTCGTGCGGATCCCGCCGACGTGGTACTCGCCCAGCGCGCGCCGCATCCGCTCGATCGCCGCCGCCCGCGAGTCGGCCCACACCGCCAGCTTCGAGATCATCGGATCGTAGTGGACGGAGATGACGCTGCCCGCGACCACGCCCGAATCGTCGCGCACGCCCGGCCCGGACGGCACGCGCAGCGAAGTGATCGTCCCCGGCGACGGCAGGAACTTCACGGGATCCTCCGCGTAGACGCGGCACTCGATCGCGGCGCCACGCCGCGGGATCGCCTCCTGCGCCAGCGGAAGCCGCGCGCCCTGCGCGACAGCAATCTGCCAGCGCACCAGATCGACGCCGGTCACCAGCTCGGTGATCGGGTGCTCGACCTGCAGGCGCGTGTTCATCTCCAGGAAGTAGAAGCTCTTCGCCGCCGCGTCGTAGAGCATCTCGATCGTCCCGGCGCCGACGTAGCCGACCGAGCGCGCCGCGCGCACCGCGACGTCGCCCATCCGGGCGCGCGTCTCGTCGTCGATCGCCGGCGACGGCGATTCTTCGATCACCTTCTGGTTGCGGCGCTGGATCGAGCAGTCGCGTTCGTAGAGGTGCACGGCGCCACCGTGCTCGTCGCCGAACACCTGGATCTCGATGTGGCGCGGCCGGACGATCGCCTTCTCGATGTAGATGGTGTCGTCACCGAACGCCGCCTTCGCCTCGCGCTGCGCGCCCGCGAGCGCCGCCTCCAGCTTTTCCTCGCCGTCGACGAGGCGCATGCCGCGCCCGCCCCCGCCCGCGGCCGCCTTGAGCATCACCGGGTAGCCGATCCGCGCCGCGGCCGCCTTCGCCGCCGTGGCCGTCGCGAACCCGCGACCGCCTTCGCCGTTGTCGCCGGGGACGACCGGGACGTTCGCCGCCTGCATCAGCGCGCGCGCCGACGTCTTGCCGCCCATGGCGCGAATCGCCGCGGGCGGCGGCCCGATGAACGTCGCACCGGCGGCGGCGACCGCCTCGGCGAAGTCGGCGTTCTCGGACAGGAAGCCGTAACCGGGATGAACCGCGTCCGCGCCCGTCCGCTTGATCGCGTCGACGATCTTCTCGGCGCGCAGGTAGCTCTCGCGCGCCGGCGGCGGCCCGATCCCGACCGCCTCGTCCGCCAAACGCACGTGCAGCGCGGCCGCGTCCGCGTCCGAATGTACGGCGACCGTCCGCAGGTCCAGCTCGCGGCAGGCGCGGAGCACGCGGCACGCGATCTCGCCGCGGTTGGCGATCAGGACCTTGGTGATCTTGCGGGCGGGCATCGACGGATAGCGTTCACGGTTTTTCGCAGAAAATCCAATCCGAGATGTCGCGGTTTGCGCACGGGCAGTTCCGGTTGCCGGCCGCGCACGGGGCGCAGACCACGTCGACGCGCCGGAACGTCACCGGGCAGGCCGCCAGCGCCGCCTTCAACGGGGCCGAATCGCTTTCCTGAAATTCCTTCAGGACCGCCGCACCGAAGCTGCCGACCGCCACGCGCCAGCCGTTGCCCAGCCCGCGGCAGACGGCGCTCGCGTCCTCGAACACCTGGCCGCTCGTCAGCGGCGCCGGCGGACCGGCCGGTGTTCGCGGCGGCGGCAACTTGACCACGCGGAGCTGCACCTTGCTGCCGCCCCGCGTGACCGTGAACGGACGCGCGTAGGTCTTGTCGCATTTCGCGTGGGGAGCCGGCGAGCTTTGCTCGCCGCGTACCATCGCGGGAGGTTTGGGAACCCTCCCAGGGTTCCCATCAAAATTCGATCCGCCCGGCGGCGGCTTGCGCGTGGGCGCGGTTTTCTCCGCGTCCGCCGTCGCCGTCAGCAGAAGAACGATCGCCAGCGCGCGCAACATCAGTAGCCCGCAGGCTTGCTGGGGCTGCGCGGCTCGGCCGCCGCCTCGATCCCCGAATCCGTCTTCACCAGCAGGTTGACCGTGCCGATGTGCGGGAACGTCTTCACCTTGTGGCCGCTCTTGCCGAGACCGGCGATGACGTCGGCGCCGATCTCGGGCTCGACGCCCAGCACCTCGGGAAACCACTGGTGGTGAATGCGTGGCGCCGCGATCGCCGCCTGCGCGTCCATCTTCCAGTCGACGACGTTCAGGAACACCTGCGCGGTCGACGTGATGATGGTCGGCCCGCCCGCGGCGCCCACCACGACGCGCACGCGGCCCCCGTCGTCGATCGCGATCGTCGGCGTCATCGAGGACAGCGGGCGCTTGCGCGGCGCGATCGCGTTCTGCTCGTTGCCGATCAACCCGAACGCGTTCGGGACGCCCGGCTGCAACGAAAAATCGTCCATC
This sequence comes from Polyangia bacterium, assembly GCA_035607075.1. Taxonomy (GTDB): domain Bacteria; phylum Myxococcota_A; class Polyangia; order Fen-1088; family Fen-1088; genus JADGRB01. The sequence continues at coordinate 1,358 of DATMZL010000539.1, read as the reverse complement.
TCGTCGTTCAGCACGATGCCGGTCTTGCCCGCGACCAGGTGGGCGCCGAACCCGAGGTTGACCGTCGTCGTCAGCGCCACCGCGTTGCCCTCCGCGTCGATGACCGAGAGGTGCGTCGTCCCGGCGTCCTTGCGCGGCGCCGGCGGCGGCCCGGCCGTCCCGTACGCGTCGCGCGGTAGCACCGCGCCCGGTTTGATCCGGCGCGCGAGCTCCGCGTGATAGGCGGGCGAAATCAGGTGCGCCACGTCGACGGCGACGAAGTCGGTGTCGCCCAGGGTGCGCGCGCGATCGGCGAAAGCGTGCTTGAACGCCTCGGCCAGCACGTGCAGCTGGGCCGCGCTGCCGCGCGGCTCGCGCACAGGATCGACGCCCGACGGATAGCGCGCGGCCAGGATCCCCAGCGTCTCGATCAACGCCACGCCGCCCGACGACGCCGGCGGCATCGACAGGACGCGCAGCCCGCGGTAGCCGGTCTCGAGGGGCGTGCGATCGACAGTCGTGTAGCTCGCCAGATCCTCCGCGGTCATCACGCCCCCGGCGCCCCGCACGGCGGCCACGATCTCCTTGGCGACGTCGCCTTTGTAGAAGGCGTCCGCGCCGGCCCGCAGCTTGCCCAGTGTCCACGCGAGATCGGGCCGGCGCCAGATGTCGCCTGTATGCAGCGGCTTGGCCGCAAAAACTTCGATGAACTGGCGGTTGTCGGACGCTCGATCCAGCGTGGCCAGGCTGCCCGCGAGACGTGACGACACCGGAAAGCCCCTCGCGGCCAGCTTCTGCGCCGGCTCGACGCAGCGGCGGAACGGCAGCGCGCCCCACCTCCGCACCATCTCACCCAGACCGCGAACCTCGCCCGGCACCGCGACGGCCAGGCCGCCGCGCTGGGAGAGCTCGGGCACGGCGCGCCCATCCTTGAGGTACGCCGCCGGGGAACTGGCGACAGGCGCGCGCTCGCGGGCGTCGAGCGCATACACCTTCTTGTCGCGGGCGACGTACACCAGCATGAAGGCACCGCCGCCGATCCCGGACGACTCGGGGTGCAGGACGCCAAGCGCGAGCGCGGTCGCGCAGGCCGCATCGACGGCATTGCCGCCCGCCTTGAGCGCGGCCAGCCCTGCGGCTGAGGCAAGTGGATGGTCGGATGCGACGGCGGCGTGCGCGACCTTCAATCCGGTACTGCCGGGCGCGGCCGGCGCGGGAGGCTGCGGCGACTTGGCCTCGGCGGGCGCCGCCGCGGTGTCCGGGACAGCCGCCGCGACCACCGGAAGCAGGATCAGAACGAAGCCGAGAATCGCGCGCGTGATTTCGGAATAGTACCAGGCATAATCATGTCTTCGGTACGCCGATCGGGCGTATAGTTC
>DATMZL010001694.1:0-4674 GCA_035607075.1 Polyangia bacterium | reverse complement strand
CGCCGCCGGTCGGACCGACGCTCAGCTGTCCCTTGAGGACGCCGTTGAACCGTCCGCCCACCCTCACACCGCCAATGGGCAGCGTCGGGTCGTTCGGAATCGGGGCGTACGGCGAAGAGCTGGGCTTGATCACGATCGTCTGGCCGCCGATGACCACGCAGAGACCGTTGGTGCCGCAGGTGCTCGGTGTAATGGGGTGGCTGGCGGACGCGGTCACGGTCTCGCCGTTGACGGTCCATGACACCGTCTGGTCTGACGCGAACACGGGCCGGAATGCGGCCGTGTGCGTTTTCGGCAGCAGCGTCGTCGGCGGGGCGGGGCTCGTCGGCAGCGCGCCGTGGACCTCGTTCTGTGTCGGCGTGATGGCGCTCGACGCCGAGCTGTCGTAACCAAACAGCGCAACGAACGTTCCATCGAGCAGGTCGACGACGCCGTCCGAGAACAAGCAGACAGAGTCGGTATCGCCCCCCCCGCAAACATTGCGCGCCTGGCACGTCGCCGCGCCGCCGACGGGCAGCTGCAACTGGTAGACCACCGAGCCGTAGGGGCTGGAGCCGCCCACGTGGTAGCCACTCCCGACGATCTGGCCGGCGGCGTTGATGGCGCCTGCGGAGGGAAGGTACCAGGGGTACCAGGGGTACCACGAGAAGGGATGGGGAATCAGGTCGCCCAGTTTCTTGAAACCGAGATGGCTCGTGTATACGAATGCCTCGACGAAACCCGCCGCGGCGTGCTCGGCGGTCGAGAAGCCGGACCCGATGACGTCGCCCGCCGCGTTGACGCTTGTCCCCCACGTCGATGGCCAGCCGCCGGCGATCTCGATCAGCTCGCCGTTGGAGCGGTTCCAGCGGTAGGCGAAATATGTTCCGTCGTCGCGGGTCCCGTAGCCGATGATGTAGTCGCCCTTGATTCTGTCGGCGGAGTTCAGGATCCACCCGTCTGGGAGGTCGGTGACGACGTGGTTCAGGTCGACGAGGTCGAGGGCGCCCTCTTCGAAGAGTACCGCGCGATAATCCGCCACCGGGTTGTTGTACGGGCCCGGGGTGATGGACGCCGAACCCACGGCCGTGCCGGAGTCAGCAATGCTGTTCATGAACGTCATCCCGTTCGGGACGAGGTCCGGGACTGGTTCGAAGTCGTCGCCGTCCGTGTCCGTGTGGCGGTAGCCATGGAACCGGGTGCCGGACGTGTAGGTGCCGACGAACTGGCCCACGCCGTTGATGTCGTACGGCCACGAGCCTCGGAAGTAATACGGAAACCACCATCCCGGCGCCGTCGAGCCGTCGCCCCAGAGACCGAACTCCTCGAAGCCCGTCGGGCCAGCACCGGGGCCAGAACGAAACGTGTGAAAGATGCCGGACGCGTCCGTGTCGTGGCCGACGATGGTTCCGGCGTCGTTGATCCCCGCGGCCACGCTCGGGGCGGTGATTGGCAGCTCGGTTTCCATATTGACGAGCAGTCCTGCGCTGGGTCCTGCGCTGGGTAGCCGCCAGGCGTGCCACACGTAGTCAGGCACGGTCAGCCCGCCGCCGACGACGTCCCCGGAAGCATTGATGGCATTGGGACTGGTCCCGGCCCCGAGGAAGCCCCGATCGTCGATGGGCAGATTGACGACGACCGGATAGGTGCTGTTCGCCGTGCAGGTGCCCGCGAGACATATCTCGCCCTGCGTGCAGAGCTGGCTGTCGTCGCACGATGCTCCGTCGAGCTTCGCCGGGTTCGAGCAAACGCCCGTGCTCGGGTCGCACACGCCCGCCACGTGACACTGGTCCTGCGCCGTGCAGGTGACCGAGTCGCATGGATTGTCGAACACCTGCGGCGGATCTGAGCCGACGGTGTCGCCCGCGGGCGGCTGGTTCGTCCCCGCTGCGGGGCCGGTCGAACGCGTGCTCGCCGCGCCTTCGATCGCTTGATGTTCCGTCCGCCCGCACGACGCGCTCACCGCCACGAGCGCGATCGCGCCCAGCCATGCCCAGCGACCTCGATTGTTGACCACGCGAGTCCTCCCGATCTGAAGGCGCGATCGAAAGGGATCACGCCACTCTCCCTACGGGGAAGACCACGCCGTGGGTTGCGTTTCGATCAGCAGCGCGCGCGGGCCGCGGGCTCCCTCACTCGACAGCCCACGGTCCGCCGTGTTACCGAAAAGGCGGTAGTGGGCATGGTCTTCAGGGAGCAGGGACTACTTGAGCGATTCCGGGACGGAGAGGTGGAGGCGCTCGAAGTCGTTTACGCGCGATGCGTTGACTCGGCAACCCGGATCGCCGCCGCGGTGCTGCGCGCGTGCGCGGCCGGCAGCCCGCGCGGGCCCGGCGAGATGGCGGCGGCGCTGGCGGACGTCGTGCAGGAAACTTTCGTGAAGGCGTTCGCGCCCGAGGCGCGGCGTCGCTTCGACGCGCGCCGGCCTTACCTGCCGTACCTGGCGCAGATCGCGCGCAACGTCGCCGTCGACTATTGGCGGCAAATGCGCCGTTACGTGCCCGCGGATCTCGAAGAGCTGATTGAAAAGCTGTCGCTCGAGGAAGCGGAAATCACGACGGACAACGGCCGCAACGACTGGGCGGATGCCGAAACGGTCGCGGTCGTCGAAGGCTACCTGGCGTCGCTGGACAGCGAGACCCGGCGCGTCCACGAAGCGCTCTACGTGAAAGGGATGTCCCAGCGCGAGGCGGCCGCCGTGCTCGGCCTCGGGCGGCAGGCGATTCGAACGAAGGAGGCCAAGTTGCGCAGCGGCCTCCGGCGGGAGCTTTCGCGGGCGGAGCGGCTCGTGCCTCTCCGGCTGCAATCGGTGGTGGGTAAAGGGAGCGGATAATTTTTCCCAACCCACCGCGCGGGCCGTCTCGTATAGGGCGTGGGGAATATGTCGCCACAGTCCGATGACGAGCTCGATGTCCTGCTGGCCCGCGGGAAGCTGGGCGGCTCGCAGCGTCAGCGCATCCTGAAGGCGGCGCTGGCGGCGTCGCGCGAAGGGTTCTGGGCGCGCTGGCGCGGGCGCCTGGCCTGGAGCGCGGGCGGCCTGACGCTGGCGGCGGGCGCGGCGGCGCTCCTTCTAATAGTGCGGCGGCCCGACAGCGACGCCGCCGAATTCCAGATCAAAGGGCCGGGGGACGCGCCGCTGGTCACCGTCGCTTGCTTGGGCGCTTCGCTGACCGCCTGCCCGTCAGGATCGAAGGTCGCGTTCGCGCTGGAAGGCGGGCGCGATAAAGGCGGCTACCTCACCGCCTACGCGGAGCCGATCAAAAAAACGGGCGAACGCATCTGGTACCTGACCAACGAAGCAGTCGGCGCGCCCGCAGGCGAGACATCGTCCCGCGTGATCTCGAAGGCGGCGCTCGTCGGCGACGGTCAGCCGCCCGGCGCCTACCGCGTTCACGCGATCTATAGCCGCCGCCCCGTCGCGCGCGACGCGCTGGCGAGCTTGCCGCCCGCGGACACGCTGGCGCGGACAGAGCTGGACCTGGTGGTGCCGCAATGAGCATCAGACAGATGATCGGCCCGGCGCTGTCGTTGCCGCTGCTCGCGCTCGGTGCGCTGCCGGCCTCCGCTGGCGAGCAACCGGAGCAGAACTTCGCTCTCGTGATCGGCTACAACGGCCTACCGTCGGCGACGAGCGACGAATCGATCCAGCCGCTTCATTACGCCGACGACGACGCGCTCGCCTTCTATCAGCTTCAGAAGGAGCTGGGCGCGGACGTGGTGCTGCTGACGGTCGCGGACGCGGAGACGCGCCGGCGCTATCCGCAGATCGCCGACGGCGTGCGCGCGCCGACGATCGACGAGATCACGCGCAGCATCGACGCGCTCAACGCGCGCATGGACGCCGTCGCGCGCCAGGGGATCTCGCCCGTGTTCACCTTCTTCTACAGCGGCCACGGCGCGCGCGACGCGAAGGGCGAAGCGGCGCTGGCCCTGCAGGACGGAATGCTGTCGCAGTCCGCGATGCACGAGCGCGTGCTGGACAGGCTGCGGGCGCCGCTGGTGCACCTGTTCATCGACGCTTGCCACGCCGAGGCCGTCGTTCGGCCGCGCGACATCGACGCGAAGACCGTCGAGATCCGCCCTCAGGATCTGGTCGAGCACCTCTCGCGCGCGAGCGCGACGCGCTACCGGCACGTCGGGTTCGTGATCGCCAGCAGCAGCGGCGCGTCCACGCACGAATGGGACCTCTATCAATCGGGCGTGTTCACGCACGAGGTGATCTCGGGGCTGCGCGGCGTCGCCGACGTGAATCACGACGGTCGCGTGGAGTATGCCGAGCTCGGGGCGTTCCTGATGGCCGCCAACCGCGAGGTGGTCGACCCGCGCGCGCGTGTCTCGAGCGTGGTGCAGCCGCCGGCGGCCGGAACGCATCGGGCGCTCAGCCGTCTCGCGTCCGGGGCGACGATCGGACGGCTGACCGGCATCCCGCCGTCGGCGGGTCGATTCTTCATCGAAGACAAACGCGGGAACCGGATCCTCGACGGACACGCCGAGCCCGGGTTTTCGATCTCGGTCGGCGTGCCGCCCGACGAGCTCTTGTTTCTCCGCAATCGCGACGAGGAGGCCGAGTTGACGGTCAAAGCCGGAACCGAGGCGCAGTTCGGTGCGCTGGCGTTCAGTCCCCGCCCGCTCCGTGCGCGCGGCGCGATGGATACGTCGCTGCGCGAAGGACTCTTCCTGATGCCGTTCGGACCC
>DATMZL010001062.1:0-2597 GCA_035607075.1 Polyangia bacterium | reverse complement strand
GTACCTGATCATCGACGGGCAGCACCGGCTGGCCGCCCTGCACTTCTACCGCAAGGAACGCGCCGCCGACGCCCGCACCCTGCACGTGCCGTGCGTGATCTTCGACGGCAAGAGCGACGACTTCGCGACCGAGATGTTCGTCATCATCAACTCGACGCCGACGCGCATCAACAAGAGCCACCTCGTCGATCTGTACGAGAAGGTGTCGTGGTCGGCGCCCGACAAGCGGGTCGCGGCGCAGGTCGTCGGCATGTTGTACGTGGAGGCGGACAGCCCGCTGCGCTACCGCATCAACCGGCTGGGCGGCCGCAGCCAGCGCGAGAAGTGGATCCTGCAAGCGGAGCTGTTCAACGAGATCCACCGCTGGGTGATGGCGGACTGGAAGAAGCTGCAGAAGCAGGCGACGTCCCGCACGCTCGTGAATCGGCTCTACCAGGTGGTCCGCGACTTCCTGAAGGCGGCCGAGAAGGTTTGGGGGGACGAAGCCTGGGGCAACGGCAACTACATGGTGACGAAGCCGGTCACGATCAAAGCCATGCTGCGCGTCTGCGCGGACCTGGCCCACGTCGACGCCGAGCCTGTCGACGGCCGCCAGAAGCGCTGGGAGCGGAAGCTCGCCGCCTGGACGCCCGAGATCAAGACCTTCAAGAACGAGGGCTTCTACGAACGCTTCCCGGCCAAGGGCCAGGTCGAACGCGTCGCCCGCATCCACCGCGAGCTTGGCCGCCTCGCCGGCATCGAGCCCGTCGCCCGCAAGAAGCGCGAACAAGACGCCGAGGAATAGCGATTAGGAAACGGACGCTCGCGCTCCTCACCGCCTGCCTGGCGCCGGTCGCTTGCTACGACATGACGGCGACGCGCATCTCGCTTCGGACGGCGTTCTCGGACCTCGACTGCCGCGAAACCGCCGATGCGGTGTTCGCGCGCGAGGGCTTCGTCGCGATGCCCTCCGCCCTGGGCACGGACCGCGTCTACACGCCGCAAACGTGAAAGCCTTTCGGACTGCGATGGGGAATCGCAGTTTCCATCACAGGTGACCCGGGCAAAGACCGGTGGGGCCAGTGCAAATTCGAGCTCGAACCCGTTTCCTCCGAAGACCCGTGCAAGCTCAACTGCGTCCTCACGCCGCACCCAGGGTTCAAGGACGTGACGCAAAAGATGGCGCGGCTGCTCCACGACGCGTTCGCGGGCCGCTCCGAAAAGTGAAGCTCCCGCGCGCGGGCGCGGTTGGGGTACGATGCAGCCGATGCGAGATGTGCCGGCCCGTTGGTTTCCGGTGGTGGGGGTCGTGCTGGTGCTGGGTGCTTTGCAGGCGGGCTGCTCGACCAAGGGGATCGGCAGAACAGCAATACCGTGCGACGGCCCGGTCGATTGTCCGAGCGGCAAGGTGTGCGCGGGCGGTATGTGCGCCGATCCGGGCAACGGGCGCCCGGGAAGCCCGTGCTCCGCGACGCGCGACTGCGCCGGCGGTAGCTTCTGCGACGGGATCACGGGCGTCTGCACGATGGGCGGCGCGCTGGACACGGGCGCGTCGTGCACGTCGGACCGGCAGTGCCGCCCGCCGCTGCGTTGCAACTTCTCCGGGTTCTTCGGAGCCTGCGGCGAAGGCGGCTCGATCGACATGGGCGGCGCGTGCGGCGCCACGTCCGACTGCCTGTCGGGGCTGTACTGCGGGGCGGCCAAGACCTGCGGCACGTTGACGAAGGCGTACCCGCCGTTCGCGGGTGTGACCTGCACCGACGAAGGCCCGTTCCGCGCCTACTTCGAGGTCCCGCGACCCGGGAAGCCACCCGGCGATTTCTTTCGCCTGCCGTTTCCCAACGACGTGCGCGTGACCGACGGCGCGCTGGACATTTCCGACTTCCCCCGCCCGGGCCCGACGCCGCTGGGCGTGGACCTGGTGAAGCTCTACGTCGACACATGGACCACCGACTTCGACGGGTTCTCGGTCGGTGGCGCGATCACGTTCCGGTTCTCCGGCAACCTCGACTACGCGACTGCGACGTCCGACGTCATACAGATCTTCGACGTGACGCCCGGCCCCACCTTCGACAGCGACTTCAACCGCAGCTGGGTGACCGACAACGGGCGCACGAAGTATTCGTGCCAGCACACGCTGGTCGTGCGCAACACCGCCGACGCGCCCTTCGAGGCGGGCCACACCTACGCCGTGATCGTCAAGAACGGGCTCGCGTCCGACGCCGGCGTGCCTGCGCAGGCCGACGCCGACTTCGTCACCGTCATGGGCGCGACACGCCCGACGGACCCCGCGCTGGGCCACGCGTGGGACGCTTACCAGCCGCTGCGCAACTGGATCACGGGCAAGGGCGACGCGGCGCCGAAGCTGGTGTCGGCCGCCGTGTTCACGGTGCAGGACGCGCCCGGGCACATGAGCCGCCTGGTCACCAGCGTGAACGCGCAAGCGGCGCCGGCCTTGACCGAGCTGACGACCTGCGGAACCGGCATGACCTCACCGTGCGACGACGGGACGCCGGCACGCGCCTGCCCGACCACGGCCGACCCTGCGTTCACCGAGATCCACGGAAAGTTTTCGGTGCCGATCTACCAGTCGGGGACGGCGCCCTACGAAACGCCCG
>DATMZL010001658.1:0-7346 GCA_035607075.1 Polyangia bacterium | reverse complement strand
GTCGGCGACGTCGACGGCGACGGCCTGCCCGACGTCCCGGTGACCGCGCTTCCCAAGCGCCCCGAGGACGTCGGCGACGCGATGTTCGATTACCAAGCCATCGCGCCCGGCGCCTTGCCGGTCGCGTTCACGAATCCATTTCTCATCGATGCTGACGGCGGCGGCTGGCAGGCGCCCGGCCTCCCGTGAGCGTGCGCGCCGCGTTCGCCGTCTTTGTTTTGCTGAGCTCGGCGCGCACGGCGGCCGCGGCGCCGCCGTGCGCGAGCAGCGACGATCCCACGCACGGGCCCTTGATGGGCGGCGCCGGCCCCGCTGACTTCGGCACGGTTCCCGAGGCGTGCGGCGCGACGGACGGCGTCCTCCGGTTGCGTGGCGCGGCGGCGCTCGCGCCGTCGATGCCCGACTACTACGGCAGCATCTTTGCGAGCGCGACGGTGCGCGGGCGCTACCAGCTGGGCGAGCGCACGACGCTGTCGCTGGCCGCCGATGTGTTCGACTACCGGTACACCAACAACGGCGGCCTCGCGTCCAGCCCGGTGTCGGCGGGGCCCGTGACGTTTGCGGCCCACCAGATGGTCGCGCTCGGCAGCGACACTGCGGCCTCGCTTTATGCGCGCGCGCTGCTGCCTCTGGATACCGGGCGCCAGAGCGGGGTCGAGCCCGGTCTCGAGCTGGGGGCGGCCGCGCGTGCCGCGCTGGGGGCCCGCTGGGTGGTCGACGGCGGGCTGGCGCTGCCGGCGCCTCTGGACATCGTCGGGGGCCAGGCCCACCTGCGCCTCGAGCCGGTCGCGCTCGCGGAGGCCTGGTTGCGCTTGCGCCCGGCGGTGGCGCTGTGCGGCGGGGTCAACCTGCGGGTCTTCGCGGCGCCCGCGTTCGAGCTGCGCGCGCTGGTTCCCCGGCTCGGCGCGCGGTTCGCGGTGCGGCGGCGCTGGTGGACCGCCCTCCTGGTCGAGTTACCCGTCGCGGGCAGCGACCGGACGGACCTGATCGCCGGGCTGTACGCCGGTTACACGCCCTGAGACAGGTCGAGGCAGCTTAAGCTTGCCCAAAGGCGCGAGATCGATATACTTCCGCGCCTCGCATGGCCAAGTACAAGATGAAGTCGAACAGCAGCGCGAAGAAGCGCTTCAAGCTCACCGCCAAGGGGCGCGTGAAGCGGAAGCAGGCTTATCTGCGCCACAACCTCGGAGCAAAGTCGTCGAGCGCAAAGCGCAAGCTGCGCCGGGGCGCTTACGTCAGCAAGACGCAGGAGCATCAGATTCACGCGATGCTCCCGTACGGATTGCCCTAAAACTAAGTCAGAAATAAGGAACCCTCACCCTGACCCTCTCCCACTGCGTGGGAGAGGGAACATGACGAAGGAAGTTTTTTCAAATGCCTCGCGCCAAAGGTGGATACAAGACACGTCATCGCCGGAACCGCATTCGCAAGCATGCGAAGGGGTTTCGCGGCGGCCGCTCGAAGCTGTGGAAAGCAGCAGTCGAGGCGGTCCATCGCAAGTGGCGCTTCGCCTTCTTTCATCGCCGCAAGAAGAAGCCGGACTTTCGCGGCCTCTGGATCACGCGCATCAACGCCGCCGCGCGCGAGCTCGGCATCTCGTACTCGCGCCTGGTCGCGGCGCTCGACAAGTCCAACATCGCGCTCGATCGCAAGATTCTCGCCGATCTGGCGATCAGCGATCCGGCCGCCTTCAAGAAGGTCGTCGAGACGGCGCGCGCGGCCTAGCAGGCCGGGCGAAGCGAGTCGGACGACGGAACGCGCTAGACGTCGATGTCCAGCGCCGATACCAGCAAGCTGATCGCCGAGCTCGATCGGCTGGCGGGCGAGTTCGCCGGCGAGATCGGCGGCCTCGCGACCGAGGAGGAGATCCGCAACGCCCAGGCACGCTACCTGGGCAAGAAGGGGAAGGTCTCCGACCTCATGAAGGCGCTCGGCAAGTTGCCGCCCGCCGAGCGTCCGGCGGTCGGTGAAGCCGCGAACCGCGCCAAGTCGAGCATCGAGCGGGCGGTCGGTGAACGGCTGGCGGCGCTCGCCGAGGCGAGCCTGTCAGCCGATCTGGCGCGCGTCGTCGACGTGACGTTGCCGCCGCGGGGCGCGTCGCTGGGCACGCTGCATCCGCTGACGCTCGTGCGCCGCGAGATCGAGGAGATCTTCCTGGGGCTCGGCTTCGCGGTGCGCACCGGACCGTGGATCGAGACGGAGTGGAACAACTTCGACGCGCTGAACACGCCGCCCGATCACCCCGCGCGCGACATGCAGGACACGTTCTTCGTCGAGGGAGGGCGCATCCTGCGCTCGCACACGTCGCCGGTGCAGATCCGGACGATGCTGGCCGGCCCGCCGCCGATCCGGATCGTCGCGCCGGGCAACGTGTTCCGGCGCGACGACGACGCCACGCACACGCCGATGTTCCCGCAGATGGAAGGCCTGTACGTCGACAAGGACGTCTCGTTCGCCGATCTCAAGGGGACGTTGCTGCATTTCGTTCAGCGCTTCTTCGGGCCGAACCTGGGCATCCGCCTGCGTCCCAGCTACTTCCCGTTCACGGAGCCGTCGGCCGAGGTCGACGCCGCCTGCTACCTGTGCGCGGGCAGCGGGCAGTCGCGTGGGGAGCCGGCGAGCTCTGCTCGCCGCGTACCATCGCGGGAGGGTCCGGGAACCCTCCCAGGGGTCCCGGGTCAAATCGACGGGCGGGGCTGCCGCCTCTGCAAGGGCAGCGGCTGGATCGAGATCGGCGGCTCGGGGATGGTGCACCCGAACGTGTTCCGCGCGGTCGGCTACGACCCCGAAACGGTCACGGGTTTCGCGTTCGGCATGGGGCTGTCGCGGATGGCGATGTTGAAGTACGAAGTGGACGACTTGCGCGCGTTCTACGAGCACGACGCGCGCTTCCTGGCGCAATTCCGATGAAGGTCTCGTTCAACTGGTTGCGCGAGCTGGTCGACCTCAAGCCGGGCGTCACCGCGGACAGCGTGGCTCAGCAGCTGACGCTGGTCGGGCTGGAGGTCGAATCGATCGAGCGCCGCGGGCGTGACGTCGCGGGCGTCGTCGTCGCCGAGGTGCGCGGTTCGCGGCCGCACCCGGGCTCGGACAAGCTGACGCTGGTGCGCGTGGTCGCCGGCGGCGCACAGCCCGACGAAGAGCCAGTCGAGGTCGTCTGCGGTGCTAGGAACGTGCCCGGGCCCGGCGGCAAGGTCGCCTGGGCGCCGCCCGGCGCGACGCTGCCTGGCGGGCGCAAGCTGGAACGGAAGGACGTCCGCGGCGTGTCGTCGCCCGGCATGCTGTGCAGCGAGGTCGAGCTGGGGATCAGCGAGGCAGGTGACGGAATCTTGATTCTGTCGCCCGAGGCGCCGGTGGGCGCCGATCTCGCCAGCCACGTCGGCCTGCTCGACGAGGTGCTGGAGGTCAACGTGACGCCCAACCGACCGGACGCGCTGTCGCACGCCGGGATCGCGCGCGAGGTCGCGGCGCTGTTCAGCGCGCCCTGGCGCCTGCCGCCGCCGGAAAGCGCGCGCGAGATCGCGCTGCCCCAGGGCCGCGGCGTCGACGTGCAGATCCGCGACGCGGTCGGCTGCCCGCGCTACAGCGCGCGCGTCGTGATGGGGCTGGCCGTCGGTCCGAGCCCGCTGGCGATGCGCGTGCGCCTGGCTGCCTGCGGGATGCGCGCGATCTCGAACCTGGTCGACGTCACCAACTACGTGATGCTGGAGACGGGCCACCCGCTGCACGCGTTCGACCTCGACAAGCTGCGGGGCGGCATTCACGTCCGCCGCGCCAACCGCGGCGAGCGCATGACCACGCTGGACGGCGTCGACCGGCCCCTGCAGGAGGGCGACGTCGTGATCGCCGACGACGGCGGCGCGATCGCGCTGGCGGGCGTGATGGGCGGCGCGGACAGCGAGATCTCGGCGACCACGACCGGCGTGCTGCTGGAGACGGCGACGTTCGATCCGCGATCGATCCGCCGCACGGCCAAGCGGCTGGGCCTGCACAGCGAAGCGTCGCACCGCTTCGAGCGCGGCGTCGACGCCGAAGGGATCCCGCACGCGAGCCGGCGCGCGGCGACGATGCTCGCGCGCGCGGGCGGCGGCGCGGTGGCGGGCGAGGGCGTCGATCGTTATCCGCAGCAGGTGGAGACGCGTCGGGTGTCGCTGTCGTTCGCGGGCCTCACGCGGCTGGCCGGCTTCGAGATCCCGCTCGCGCAGGCGGCCGAGAAGCTGGCGGCGATCGGGATCGTCAGCGAGCCCGACGGCTCGGGACCCTCCCAGGGTCCCGAATACGATCGCCTCACGGCGACGATCCCCAGCTTCCGTCCCGATGTGTCGATCGAGCAGGATCTCGTCGAGGAAGTGATGCGCCTTGTCGGTTACGATCGCGCGCCCACGCGCCTGCCGGCTGCGAGCGGTGCGCCCGCACCCAGCCCGCAGGCCTTCGCGGACCGCGCGCGCGATCAGCTGGCCGCGCTGGGGCTCGCCGAGATCGTGAGCTGGGGCTTCGTGCCGCGCACGTGGCTGGCGCCGCTGGGCGCGCCGCTCGACTCCGGCATCGTCGTCAAGAACCCGATCTCGTCCGACTACGAGCTGATGCGCACCTCGCTGCTGCCCGCGCTGCTGGACGCCGCGCGCCGGAACGTCGCGCGCGGCGTCGCCGACGTGGGCCTGTTCGAGGTCGGTCCGGTCGTCTGGCGCGGCGGCGACGCCAAGGAGGCGCCGCCCGAACCGACGTACGCGGCCGCGATCATCGTCGGCCGCCGCCCCGACTGGCTGAAGCCCGGCGCTGCCGTCGACTTCTTCGACGGCAAGCACGTCGCCGTCGAGCTGTTGCGCGGCCTCGGGATCGCAGCGCCGCGCTTCGCGCCGCTGCGCGAAGGGCCGCTGCATCCGGGCGCGGGCGCCGCCATTCACATCGACGGCGCCGAGGCGGCGATCGGGCTCGTCGGCGAGGTCCACCCGCGCATCACACGCGCGCTGGGCCTGGAGGAGCGGGCGGTTTACGTCGAGATCATGCTCGACGCCGTCGAGGGACGCCGCCAGCCGATCCACAGCGTCCCGCCGCCGCGCTTCCCCGCGATCACGCGCGACGTCTCGTTCTGGATCGATGCGGGCGTGACCGCCGATGACCAGCGCGCCGTGCTCGCGTCGGCGGCCGGCCCGCTGCTGCGCGACCTCGCCGTGCTCGAGGACTACCGCGATGCGAAGTACACCCCCGCCGGGAAGAAGGGGATGCTGTGGTCGCTGACCTACCGCGCCGACGATCGCACGCTCACCGATGCAGAGGTCGACGCCGCCCATGCGGGCGCGGTCGCGGCGTTGAAGGCGCAACCGTCGGTGGCGATTCGTTGAACGCCTGCCTGAGACGTAAACACTAAGTCATTGACCCGAAAGGGATTTTTGGATAAAAGAAAGGCCATGACGAAGGCCGACATTGTGGAGAACGTCTACGAGAAGGTCGGTGGTTTTTCCAAGAAAGAGGCCGCCGAGATCGTCGAGACGGTGTTCGACACGATCAAGGAAACCCTGGAGCGGGGCGAGAAGATCAAGATCTCGGGCTTCGGAAACTTCGTCGTGCGCGACAAGAACGCGCGCGCCGGTCGCAACCCACAGACCGGCCAGGAGATCACGATCAGCGCGCGCCGCGTTCTGACCTTCAAGCCGAGCCAGGTCTTGAAGAACGTCCTCAACGACTAGCGCTCCCGAGCTCAATGGCCCGGCGCGCGACACCGACGGACGCTTCCGGACTACCCGACAAGCCCTACTTCAAGATCGGCGAGGCGGCCCGGCTGTGCGCCGTCAAGCCGTACGTGCTGCGCTACTGGGAGACCGAGTTCAAATCGGTGCGGCCGCAGAAGACCCGATCGCAACAGCGGCTTTACCGGAAGCGCGACGTCGAGCTGCTGCTGAAGATCCGTCACCTGCTTTATGAAAAGCGCTTCACCATCGAGGGCGCGCGGGCGCACCTGCGCGAGCTCGGCCACGACGAGGGGCCGGCCCCGCTGCCCCCGCCTTCCGAATCAGACGTCAGCCTGGACACCTTACGAAAGATCAAGCAGGGGCTCGCGGATCTGATACGTATCTGCGCGGACTGATCGAACGGACTAACATAACGAACCGAATGTCGCGGGGCGTGGCGCAGCCTGGTTAGCGCACCTGTCTGGGGGACAGGGGGTCGCTGGTTCAAATCCAGTCGCCCCGACAAAACAACACGAAGGACCGAGGATCCGATCCGGTCCCATCGCCCCGCCGATGTGGATAGCGGGGAGAGGGTCAGGGAGAGGGGCCGGCGCGTTGGAGTATCTTCAAGCGTCCCATGACGAAGCCGCTCATCTTACTGACGAACGACGACGGTGTGCTCGCGCCCGGCATCCGCTCGGTCGCCGAGTCGCTGCGGCAGATCGCGGACGTCGTCGTGGCGGCGCCCGATCGCGAGCGCAGCGCGGCCTCGCATTCGATCTCCCTCGATCGGCCGCTGCGCGTCGACGAGGTCGAGTCGGATACGTTCGCGATCGACGGAACGCCCGTCGACTGCGTGTACCTGGCGCTGCTGCACCTGGTGCCGCGGAAGCCGTCGCTGGTGGTGTCGGGCATCAACAACGGGTTCAACCTCGGGTCGGATGTCTTCTATTCGGGGACCGTCGCGGGCGCCGTCGAAGGCGCGCTGCGCGGCGTCCCGGCGCTCGCCGTCTCGCTGGAGCGCCGGCGCCAGCAGGATTTCTCGCACGCCGCGGAATTTGCGCGCGCACTCGCGCACGAGATCATCCGCCGCGGCGAGGGCGCGCTGCCCGACGCGTCGTTGCTCAGCGTGAACCTTCCGGCGGGCCCCGTGCGCGGCTACCGCGTCACGTTCCTGGGACGCCGCGTGTATCGGGATCAGGTCGACGTCCGCAAGGATCTGCGCGGCCGCTCCTACTACTGGATCGGCGGTCCTGAAGAGAACGCGACCGACCTCCCCGGGTCGGACTGCAGCGCGGTGCGCGAAGGCCTCGCCTCGGTCACGCCCCTGGGGCTGGACCTGACCCACACGCGGCTCATCGGCGAGCTGGTCGATTGGCAGGTGGGTAATTTCGTGCACGAGGCGATCGAGCGCGCTAAGTCTTAGCCCGTGGACGACTCGCGGAGTCGTGGCGGCAGCGGGGCGGTCGGCGACGACCCGGATGACACGCTGCTGATCCTCCGGCGAGACATGGTGCTGGAGCAGCTCGTCCGCCGCGGGATCAGCGATCCGCGCGTGCTCGAGGCGATGGGCGCCGTGCCGCGGCACCGCTTCGTCGATCGCGGCCTCGAGATGAATGCCTACGACGATCGGCCGCTCGCGATCGGGCACGGCCAGACCATCTCGCAGCCCTACAT
>DATMZL010001449.1:0-5917 GCA_035607075.1 Polyangia bacterium | reverse complement strand
CGGGCGGTGGCACACGTTCGATCCGCGCAACAACGTCCCCCGAATCGGCCGGATTCTCATCGCCCGTGGGCGTGACGCCGCCGACGCCGCGATCACCACGACGTTCGGCCCGAACACGTTGGAACACTTCGTCGTCCGCGCCGAGGAGGTCACCGCCGTCCACTAGCCGCTGTCGCGCGAAGCGCGACTGTGCGGCTATTTCTGCAGCGCTGCGAGCAGGTCCGGCACCGAAATGACGGCGACGCCGACGGCCGCGTCGGAGAGGCCGTAGGGCAGCACCAGGTCGCTGCCATTGAGCATCGCGCCGCACGAGTAGACGACGTTCGGGACGTAGCCTTCGCGCTCCATGCCTTCGGGCGTCAGCAGGGGCTCGCTGAGCTGGCCGATCACCCGCCGCGGATCATCGAGGTCCAGCAGAAGGGCGCCGATCACGTACCGCCGCATCGGTCCGACGCCGTGTGTGACGACGAGCCAGCCTGCCGGCGTCTCGATCGGTGAGCCGCAGTTGCCGATCTGCAGCAGCTCCCAGGGGCGGCTGGGGCGGTGGAGCTCGGTGACCTCCGACCAGTGCCGGACGTCCGTCGGCGAGATCGCGAGGTGCAGGTTTTCACGATCGCGGCGAGACAGCATCACGAATTTCCCGCCCACCCGCCGCGGGAAGAGCGCCATGCCTTTGTTTTGTGCCGCGGGGCCGTTGAGCGTGCCGATGCGGAACGAAACGAAGTCGTCGGTCTGGATCAGCTGCGGCATGATCTCGTAGCCGTCGAACGCGGTGTAGGTGGCGTAGTAGGTGACGGAGCCGTCGTCCTCCGTGAATCGGACGAACCGGGCGTCCTCCATGCCGTGGGTTTCGTGCGGCCCGGCCGGGAAGATCACCCGCTCGGAAAGGGCCGAATCCGTGGGGAACGTGGCGACGTAGCTCGACGCCGCCAGCACGCGCATGATCTTCGCCGTTTCGAAGCTGATGGCGTGCGGCGGGCCGTCGCGTTCCAGGCTCGCCAGCGACAGCTCCAGCTCGGCGGGCGTGAAACGTTCCGGCAGCCGGTCGAGGACCGCCCGGGCAAGCTCGTTTCCGGCGTCCAGCTCGATCAGCTTGGCGTTGAATTGCGCCTTTTCGTAGTGGGCGGGCGGCGTGCGATCGCCGGTGACGAGGTACCCGCCCAGCGGGTCGAACGTCATGGCGCTGGCGCCGTCGATCACCCCTGTCCGAAACTCGATCGACGAGATGTGTCCTTCGCCGACCGCGCGCAGGCTCATCACGAACCGCCGTTCGCCGGCCGCCGTCCCGGCCTGATCGGGGGCCAGCACGAGCGACGGGTTGAACAGCGCGGCGCCTTCGATCGAGTACTCGTTGGTGAAGTAGGCGCCGATGAGCAGCCGGCGCTCGCGCGACAGCGCGACGTCGCCCGCGCGGTGGGCGACCAACGCGAAGTGATGTTCGAGGAGATCCTCGAACCGCTTGTGACGCTTGTCGAATCGACGGAGCACCTGCCCAAGCACCTCGGAGACATCTTTCTCCGGCAGCGCAAGGATGCGCGCCATGAGAAGACCGGCGCGGCTGCCCGCTTCACCGGGGGCTATCTCCTCGCCGGGCAGGTACGGCTTGGCGATGACGCGGCTCGCGTCGTGCCGCAAGACGTGGGAGGTCCGGCGGATCATCGCAGCGACCGCGCGTTGTCCACCGCCGCCGCGTTTGGATATTCGAGACCTTCGCCGGCCAGCTCCAACATCGCGATCAGCGACAAGAGGAAAGAGATCGTGCTCTCCGCGCCCTGGTTCAAGTTGGGCGCCTCCGCCCCGAGCCCGTCGCGGCAACCCGCGGTCGCGGGGTCATAGACAGAAGTCCCGAGCCGGTTGGCGCCCAGGAACCATGCGAATGACTCGCGCATCCGGCCGAGGTAGCGGTGATCGCCGGTGACCAGATAGGCGGCCCGGAACGCCAGCACGAACGCAGCCGCGTCGATGGGCTGCTCGTCGGCGTCCGCGCGCGTCCCGCTCCGGGAGTGCCAACCGTCGTTGCCGACCAGCACCAGGCGATCGTCCCGAAAGCAGATCTGTTCGAGGAACGCGAGGCTCTGTCGCGCGACCTCGCGGCTGGCGGGATCTGCCTTGATCAGCTGGGCGCGCCACAGCGCCAGGGGGAGCAGGGCGTTGTCGTAGGTGAGCGTCGGCTCGAACCAACGCCATTCCGGGGTGGCGCGGTCGCGGAATTGCCGGCAGAGTCGCTGGGCGAGCTCCGCGAGGATCGTCGCGGCGGGCGCGACCTCGGGGCGAGCGGTCAGGAAGCTCGCGAGCCCCAGCATGGTGAGGGCGGTGCCGCGCGGGCCGAGCCCGGTCGCGAATCCGAGGCCGCGCTCGAACATCTGGCGCGCCAGCAGGCGTTGCCCTTCGTCGCCCGCCAGGTGCACCGCCGTGCCCAACGCCCAGAGGGCGCGCCCGGTGCAGTCCTCGGACGCCGAATCGGCGGCGATCAGGCGGTCGTAGCTCATGAGATTCCGGAACCGCCCATCGGTGGTCTGCGCCAGGTGCAGAAACGCGAGATAGGTCGACACGAGCCGGCTGGTCTCCCGCGAGCTCGAGAGCCGGTCGGCGTGCAGCGCGACAATCAAGGCGCGCGCGTTGTCGTCGACACAGTAGCCGGTCTCGCGCGCCGGCACGCTGAACGTGGCGTGCTGGATGATGCCCGTGTCGTCGGTCATGCGGACGAGGTGGTCGAGGCGCAACTCCGGCAGGCTGCTGGCGCGCGGCGGCTTCGGCCCGCGGGACACCTTTGCGGGGGCGTCAGGCAGCTCGGCGCCGAGACTGAGGTATCGCTCGCCGACGCGCGACCAGGTGAACGCCCGTGTGTACTCGTACCCGACGCTCCTGACCCGGCCGAGCTCCGCCGGCGTCTCCATGAGCGAGATGACCGTCGTCGCGAGGGCGGCGCTGTCCCCGAACGGGAACAGCGACCCGCGGCCCTCGGCCAGCAGCTCCTTGGCGTGCCAGTACGGCGTCGACACCACGGCGGCTCCGGCGCCCATCGCGTAGGAGAGCGCGCCGCTGGTGACCTGCGCTTCGTTGAGGTACGGGCTGACGAAGACGTCGGTCGCCTGCAGGTAGTTGCACAGCTCGTCGGTGGTGACGTACTGGTCGCGAAACACGACGTGGTCGCGAACCCCCAGCCGCTCGGCCTCGCGCTCGAGCGTCGTCCGGTAGGCCTCGCCGTTGTGGCGGATGACGGCCGGGTGAGTCGCGCCCACGACGAAGTAGACGAGATCGGGGCAAGCCGCGACCATCGCGGGCAGCGCCCGGATCACGGTTTCGATTCCCTTGCTCGGCCCGAGCAGTCCAAAGGTCAGCAACATCCGGTGGCCGGCGACGCCGAACTTGGCCTTGAGGTCGTTCTGGTCGCGCGGCGCCATGTCGGGAATGCCGTGCGGAATGATGTGAACCCTCTCGCCCTGGAGCTCGTAACGCCGCGCGAGCAGATCGGCCGCCACCTGGCTCATCACGACGAGCCGGGCCGCCTTGGCCATCTTTTGCACGATCGTCCGCTGCGAGTCCGAGGGGTTGTCGAGGACCGTGTGCAGAGTGACGACCGTCGGCACCCGCAGCGCGCTCAGCAGATCGAGGACGAACGCGCCGTCGTCGCCCCCGAAGATCCCGTACTCGTGCTGTAACGAAACCCAGCGGACGTTTTTGTAGTTGATGAGCTCGGCGGCGCGGGCGTAGTCGCCCTTCATCCCTTGTCGAACTTCGTAGCCGACCTCGTCGGGATACTCGTAAGGGCCGCCGGCGTCGGTCACGGCGACCGCCAACGGCTTCACACGTTCATCGGCGGCGCGGAGGCCCGCGGCGAGATCTCGCGTGAACGTCGCGATGCCGCAGCGGCGGGGCGGATAGGTTCCGACCAGCGCGATGCGACGCTCGGGCGCCGACACACTTCGGCCATCCGTTGCTTCCATGGTGTCCTCTCCTGCCTTTGGGCGGGGTTCCACCAGGCCGCCATCCGGCGACGTGGGCTAATCGTCCTGCAGCCCACTCCGCGACCGGCTACCGACCCCACCCTCTTACGCCCGGCAGGGACACGACGCAAGGACGATCGCCCGCGATCAGCCGACTGGAAGCACGGCCGCGCGCGCTGAACGCGACGCCACGTACGCCGCCGTCATCGCGCCGAGGTGCCGGCCAACCGTCGCCAGCGCGCGCCCGAAGCTGGCCTCTTCGTAGGCGAGGCCGCGCTTCCGGCAGAAGGCGCGCACGATCGGCCGCATCGCGCGATAGCGGTGGTGCGGGACGCGCGGGAACAGGTGGTGCTCGATCTGCGAGTTCAGCCCGCCGAAGTAGAAGTCGAGCAGCGGCGGGTTCGAGATGTTGCGGCTGGTCGTCACCTGCTGCTCGAGGTAGCTGAGCTTTTCGCCCTGCTCGAGCCGGCGCATGCCCATATGGTTGGGGATGAACACCGACGCCGTCATCAACGACGACAGGCACGACACCGTGACGTAGGCGAGGATCGCCGCGGGCCACGACCAGACGAGGCCGGGGATGACGAGCATCAGGATCCAGTGCAGCGGCAGCAGGAAGCGATCCACCCGGGTCTCGCGCGGGCGCTGGAACAGATCGCGGATCGCGTCGTAGCGCAACGTGACCCAGTAGAGCGACGCGAGCGGCCAGAAGGCCCACTTCTGGATCCGCAGGAACATCCGGCCGAGCGGCGTCCGCCAGCTGGCCGAGTTCGGGTAGACCGAGAACAGAAAACCGAAGTGCATGTCCGGGTCGCCCTCGACCTCCTGGCAGCGGACGTGGTGCAGATTATGACGCGAGCGCCAGAACCCGAAGCTCATGCCGCACAGCAACGTCATCCCGAGCTGTCCCCAGAGGTCGTTCACCCACCGCCGCCGCGACAACGCGTAATGGCCGGCGTCGTGGCCGACGAACCCCATCGTCAGCAACGCGATCGCGGACAGCGGCGCGAGCAGCAGCCAGAGCGGCCCGAACGGCAGCACGACGAGGCCGATGTAGGTGAGAAGCAACGCCGGCAGCCAGAACAGCAGCTTCCAGCGCCAGAATCGCGACGGCTCGAACAGCCCGTGCCGCGCGAGCTCCGCGTGCAGATCGCGGAGATCACCGGCGTGTCCCGATGCATCCCCGGCGGGCGTCCCTTGTTGCAACGCGACCTTCACGTGACGTCTCAGGTTGCTTTTACGCCTGACATCGTCAGCGTCGTGTCCTGATTCGGTCACATTTCGGGCGGCCTCTGTCACGAACGCTCAAGCTCGCCTCCGGACCGCGCGCTTGCGGCCGATCGAGCCGTAACTCTTCAGCTTGCGGTAGAGCGTGGCCGTGCCGATGCGAAGCTGCGTCGCGGTCTGCGTCTGGTTGCCGCCGTTCACCTCGAGCGCCGCGAGGATGTAGTCCTTCTCGACGTCGGCGAGCGGTCGCACCGTGCCACGGCTGGCCACCGGCGTCGGAAAGGCGTTGCGAATCTCCTCGGGCAAGTCCTCGAGCTCGACGCGACTTCCCCGCGCGAGCGCGACGGCGCGCTCCATGGCGTTTTCGAGCTCGCGCACGTTCCCCGGCCACGGGTGGCGCAGCAGCTGATCGGCGGCGCCCGGGGCGAGGCCCGAGATCTTCCGCTTCATGCGCAGCGCCGCGTCCGCCAGCAGCACCCGCGCGAGCGGCAGCACGTCGTCCCGGCGTTCGCGCAGCGGCGGGACGTGCAGCTCGACGACCTTGAGCCGGTAGTAGAGGTCCTGGCGGAAGGCGCCGCCCGCCACGCCGTGGGCGAGATCGCGGTTGGTGGCTGCCACGACGCGGACGTCGACGCGCCGGCTCCGGTTCTCGCCGACGCGCCGGATTTCGCGTTCCTGCAGGGCCCGTAGCAGCTTGACCTGCATGCCGGACGAGACCTCGCCGACCTCGTCGAGCAGCAGCG
>DATMZL010000865.1:0-5342 GCA_035607075.1 Polyangia bacterium | reverse complement strand
GCGAGCGCCTCGAGCGTGCGCGTCACCAGGCGGCGGACGCTGCCCGACGCGATCGCCAGCGGGCCTTCGCTTCGGTGGCGGCGGGCGATCTCGATCACGGTGGCGATGGGTCGGACGCCGCCGCCTGCAGCGAGGCTGTCGTAGTACATCTGTTCCTTCTCGAGCGCGATGGCGAGCGGGTCCACCGTCAGCCCAGCCTCGGCGATCAGCATCGCGGCGATTTTCGCCGTCGGGACACCGCCCAGCGAGTAGAAACGCGCCTCCGGGAACTGGAAACCGTGGCGGCGCGCGATCTCGGTCCATGCAACGTAATGGGAGGGCATCGTGTCGACCAGCGTACCGTCGAGGTCGAAGATGAATCCCCGTTTAGGCTCTGCCATGCGCGACGATGTTAAACTCGGCGAGCGGCCCGTGCCTAGCTGTCCTACCTGCCACAATACGTTTCCTGCCGGGACAGACGTCTGCCCGCGCGACGGCGCCCGCCTGATGTCGACCGGCGCGACCACGCAGTCGGGCCTGGTCATGGCGGCAACCGTGCCAGGCCTGCCGACGCCGCCACCCAGCGCGTCCGGGACATCGTCCGCGCCTTCGCTCGCTGCAACCGCTTCCAACCCCCAGGAGGAAGCGAAGTTCGACTCGCTGGTCGGCGCCGTCCTCGCCGACCGCTACCAGATCGTGCGGCGCATCGGCGAGGGCGGGATGGGCGCAGTCTACGAGGCGAAGCACACCGTCATCGGCAAGCGCGTCGCCGTGAAGGTGCTGCTGGAGAAGTTCCTCGCCAAGAGCGATTTTGTCGCGCGTCTGTTGCAGGAGGCGCGGCTCGCGAGCTCGATCGGCCACGAGCACATCGTCGACGTCACCGACTTCGGCACCACCACCGACGGGCGGTCGTTCGTCGTCATGGAGTTCCTCGACGGCGAATCGCTGGCCGAGCTGGCGATGCGCGAGGCGCCGCTGCCGATCGAACGCAGCCTGGGCATCGCGCGCCAGGTGGCGAGCGCGCTCGGCGCCGCGCACGCGAAGGGCATCTTCCACCGCGACGTGAAGCCGGAGAACATCTACCTGGTCAAGCGCGGCGACGCCGACTTCGTGAAGGTCGTCGACTTCGGTATTTCGAAGGCGGTGAAGCCGGGCGGCGACGAGGGCGGCGAGGGCTACCGGCTGACGCACACGGGCCTGTTGCTGGGAACGCCGCTCTACATGTCGCCCGAGCAGGCGCGTGGCGAGGAGGACCTGGACCATCGCGTCGACATCTGGGCGCTGGGTGTGCTGCTCTACGAATGTCTGACCGGCGAGGTTCCGTTCCGCGCGAACAACTACCTGGGCATCATCTCGCAGGTGCTGACGCACGCGCCGACGCCGCCGTCGAAGCTGCGGCCCGAGCTGGGAATTTCGGGGGCGGTCGAGGCGGTCGTCATGCGCGCAATGGAGAAGGACCGCACGCGCCGCTACCAGACGATGGCCGAGCTGGAGCGCGATCTGGAGCGGCTGCTGGCGGGCGATCAGAACGTGGGGTTCGTGCCGCGCGCGACGGGCGGCGAGGGTGCCCGTCCGGTCGCGCCGAAGCGCTGGCCGCTGCTCGCCGCCGGAGGCGGCGCGGTCGCGATCGCCGTGTTGCTCGGCTGGCCCTCGAAGCCGCCGCCCGTGATTCCGTCGCCGGCCCTGACGACGGCGCCCGTGCCGGCGGCCCCACCGATCACGCCTGCGCCGCGCGTCGAAATCGTTCCGGGCGGCGACCTGCCAGCGGCGCGGCCGCAGGCTGCCTTGCCGGTGCCGCCGGTGCGCCGGAAGCTGCGCGTCCGGCCGGACCAGCAGGCTGCGAAGGCTGCCCAGCCGCCGGCCACGACGCCGGCGGGAAAGTCGCGTGAGGTTCGGCTCCCGTCGGGATCCAAAGAAGCGTATCCGGACAAGTGAGAGCGGCGCGCGCTTCGGCGATGGTCCTCGCGAGCCTGCTCGCGATCGCCGCCGTGGCTGCGCCCGCGCGGGCCGCCGACGACGCGACGGCGCAGGCGCGATCGCACTACGAGATGGGGCTCAAGCTGTTCGACGCGCGCGAGCACGAGCAAGCGCTGATCGAGTTCTCGAAGGCGAACGAGATCAAACCGCGCCCGGCCGCGCTGTTCATGATGGGTCAGTGCGAGTACCTGATGGGCCGTCTCAAGGAAGCGAGCGCGCACTACAAGCGCTACGCGGACGAGAACCCGCAGGGTGAGTTCGCCGACCTGGCGCGCGATCGCGTCGAGAGCATCGCGAAGCGCCTGAGCACGTTCGTCGTCAACACCGTGCCCGAGGACGTCGCGGTGCGGATCTCACCCGAGGGCGAGACGGGCACGATCGTCGCCAGCGGCCAGGCGCCCAACAACTTCCAGATCCCGCGCGGCCGCTACCGTGTCGACGTCACGAAGCCCAACTTCCAGGGGCAGACGCGCATGGTCGACATCGACATCGGCGAGACCAAGCCGCTGTTCTTCAAGCTGGACCCGATCCCGGCGCGCCTGGAGATCGACACGCTGCCGCCCGGCGCCACGCTGTACGTGAACGGCAACCGCGCCCGCAACCCGTACCGCCAGGACGTCACGCCCGGCCACATCGAGATCTTCGCGGAGGCGACCGACTACGAACCGCGGACCGTCGACCTCACGCTGGCGCCCGGCGACCGCAAGCTGCTGACCGGGAAGGATCGACTGCGCCTCAATTATGTGCAGCGCTCAGGCCGACCCGAGCTGGTGATCGCGTCGTCACTGATCGGGGGTCTGGTCGGTGCGGGCGCCGTCGCGGCCGGCATCGGCGATGCGCTGGAAAGCCAAAATGTCGCGACGGTGCTGCTCGTCGGCGGCGGCGCGGTGTCAGGCGTCGTCGCGGGGGCGCTGGTCGGCTCGGCGCTGGCGCCGCGCTACATCCCCGACAACCAGGCGCTCTACATTCTGGGCGGCATGTGGATCGGCACCGCCGAGGGGCTGATGGGCGGCGTGGTCGTCCAGCAGATCATGACCACGCGGGGTGAGGTCGTGGAACCGTGTCCCGGTCCGGACCCCTGCAGGGGTCCGATCTCCGATCAGTTGCGAGCGGGTTTCGTAGGGACGCTGCCCGGGTTGACGCTGGGGTTGACCGTCGGCGCGCTGACTGCCAAGCGCGCGCCGAATTATGGCCGGGTGACGCTGATCCAGAGCGCGGCGCTCGGCGGCGCGCTGTTCGGCGGCGCCGCGCAGCTCGCCTTCAAGTGGAAACCATACGGCCTGAGCTGGGAGTTCACGGTCCACGACGACTACACGAGCGACCAAAAAGCAAAGCTGATGACGAGCGCGCCGTCAGCGAAATGCATCCCCAGCATCACTGACCCCACGAACTTCAGGTGCGCCGTCCCCGACAACAGCGTCTTCGACCTCGCGCCCGGCGCGCTGATCGGCCTCAACGTGGGCCTTGCCGCCGGCTTGCTCGGCGCGTACCTGCCCGATCCGTCGCGCTACGGGCCGAGCTGGAAGCGCGTGCTGCTGATCGATCTCGGCGCGGGCGCGGGTGCGCTCGCCGGCGGCGTCGGCTCCTGCGTCGCGCTCGTCGATGATTGCTTGAAAGCGAAGACGCCGAACGCCGACGCGCGCGCGATCTCCGCCTGGGTCGCGATCGCGGGCGGCGGGCTCGGCGCGCTGGGCGGCATCCTGATGACGCGCGACATGGACGAGGACGTCGGGCCGCCGCCCTCGACGCCGCCGCCGATCGTCACGTACGCGCCCATGCGCGACAGCAACGGCGGCACGGCGCCGGGCGTCGCGGCGATGGGATTCTTTTGAGGGTAGAGTTCGCGCATGTCCGGATCCTTGCGTGACGTCCTGATCGTCGACGCCGTGCGAACGCCGATCGGGCGGTTCCGCGGCGCGCTGGCAGAGGTCCGCCCCGATGACCTGGGCGCGGTCGCGATCGCCGGCCTCGTGAAGCGCGCGATCCCCGATCCCGCCGCGATCGACGACGTGTACTTCGGCTGCGCCAACCAGGCGGGCGAGGACAACCGCAACGTCGCGCGCATGAGCCTGCTGCTCGCGGGCCTGCCCGTCAGCGTGCCGGGCGCGACCGTGAACCGGCTCTGCGGTTCAGGCCTGCAAGCGGTCGTCGACGGCGCGCGCGCGATCGCCGCCGGCGAGGCCGATCTGGTGATCGCGGGCGGCGTGGAATCGATGTCGCGCGCGCCGCTCGTGATGCCGAAGGCGCGCGAGGCCTTCCCGCGCGGTGACGTCGTCATGCACGACAGCACGCTGGGCTGGCGGTTCATCAACCCGCGCATGGAGGCGCTGTACGGGACGCACGCGCTCGGCGAGACCGCCGAGCTGGTCGCCGAGAAGCACGGCATCACCCGAGAGCAGCAGGATGCGTTCGCGCTCACCAGCCAGCGGCGGTGGGCGGCGGCGCAGGCAGCGAAGCGCTTCGCCGACGAGCTGGTCCCGGTGCCGCTTCCGAGCAAGAAAGGCGAGCGGATCTTCGACACCGACGAGCACCCGCGTCCGGAAACGACCGCCGCCGATCTCGCGGCGCTGGCGCCCGCGTTCCGCAAGCAGAACGGCACGGTCACGGCGGGCAACTCGTCGGGCCTGAACGACGGCGCGGCCGCGCTGCTGCTCGCGTCGCCCGAGGGGCTCGCACGCCTCGGCGGACGCCGGCCGCTGGCGCGCTTCGTCGCGTCGGCCGTCGCCGGCGTCGAACCGAAGCTGATGGGTCTGGGACCGATCCCGGCGACGAAGCGCGCGCTCGCCCGCGCCGGAATCGCCGCCGCCGATCTCGATCTGATCGAGCTGAACGAAGCGTTCGCCGCGCAGGCGATCCCCTGCGTGCGCGAGATCGGCGTCGATCCCGCTCGCGTGAACGTCAACGGCGGCGCCATCGCGATCGGCCACCCGCTGGGCGCGTCGGGGGCGCGCCTCGTGACCACGCTGGTCCACGAGCTCGCCCGCGGCGGCGCGCGCTACGGCCTCGCGAGCATGTGCATCGGCGTCGGCCAGGGGATCTCCGCCGTCTTCGAGCGCCCATGACGCGGACGCCTCCGGAGCCCCAGGACGCCGAGGACGATCCGGCCGCCGTGTTCGGCGCCGCCGCGCACGAGATCAAGAACGCGCTCGGCCCGCTGGCGATGACGCTGCAGCTCGCCGAGCGCCAGCTGCTCGCCGGCCAGCCGATCGCGCCGTCGGACATGGCCTTCGCGCGCGCGCAGGTGCGGCGCCTCTCGCGCCTCGTCGACGATCTGATGGATCTGACGCGCGCCGATCTGGGCTTGCTCGCCGTCAACCCGCGCGAGATCGATCTTGCGGCGGTGGTCAACGAAACCGTCGACACGTTCCGCCGCGGCCACGCGAACC